>JAIDVA010000072.1 GCA_029059925.1 Eubacterium sp.
CAGATGCACAATATATTGTATTGAATTTGATGAAAAAACAGCTTTTTCATACCATCTGAAGTGGTTACATTTTGGATAAAATGTTATATATATGATTTATTTTAGCTATATCTTTTGTTATAATAAGCAATACATATTTGATTATTAATTACAAACATTATTATTGTTGAAGCTGAATTATAAAATTATTTTGCCCTTATCAGCTTTCAATCTTGTGTAAGATATATTATTAAGAAAACCTATCAGAGAGGGGAACTCTTTTTTGGAAAATTTTGTCATAAGCGGTGGACACGAGCTTTTTGGCGAGGTTAATATCAGCGGTGCTAAAAATGCAGCTGTAGCAATTATCCCTGCAGCACTTCTTTGTGATGACATAGTACGTATAGAAAATATTCCTAATATAAGTGATGTCAGCCTTATAATTCAGATTCTTGACCGTATGGGAGCAGGAATCAAAATGATAAATAAAAACACAATTGAAATTGATTCACGTTCAGTAACCTGTCAGCCTGTTCCTTATGAGCTTGCATCTCATTTCAGAGCAAGCTATTATCTTATCGGTATTATGCTTGGCAGATTTAAAAAGGCAGAGGTTGCAATGCCCGGCGGATGTGATTTTGGTACACGCCCTATTGACCTTCATATCAAGGGCTTTAAAATGCTTGGTGCGAAGGTTGAGACGATTAATGGTATGGTTTGTGCCAATGCGGACAAGCTTGTAGGCGCATCAATATATATGGATACTGTTTCTGTCGGTGCAACAATGAATGTTATGCTGGCGGCTGTTTTGTCACGTGGTTTAACCGTTATCGAAAATGCGGCAAAGGAGCCTCATATTGTTGACCTTGCAAACTTCTTAAACTCAATGGGTGCAGATGTGCGTGGTGCAGGTACTGATGTTATTAAGATTCATGGTGTTGAAAAGCTTCACGGCTGTACCTATTCGATTATTCCTGACCAGATTGAGGCAGGCACATATATGGTTGCTGCTGCGACCTGCGGCGGTGATGTGCTTATTAAAAATGTTATACCAAAGCATCTGGAGTCAATCAGTGCAAAGCTTGAAGAGGCGGGTGCAGAAATCATTGAATATGATGATGCAGTGCGTGTGACACGCTTTAAACCGCTTACAAAGTGTAATGTTAAAACAATGCCTCATCCCGGCTTCCCTACAGATATGCAGCCTCAGATGGCTGTGCTGCTGTCTGTTGCACATGGCACAAGCATATTGTCGGAAAGTGTATGGGATAATCGTTTTCAGTATGTTGGTCAGCTGCTCAGAATGGGTGCTGACGTGCAGGTTGATGGTAAGATTGCAGTTATTGAAGGTGTTGATAATCTTACAGGTGTTAATGTTAAGGCGACTGATCTGCGCGCAGGTGCAGCAATGATTATTGCAGGACTTGTTGCCAAGGGTGAAACTACTGTTGAGGATATCCAATATATTGACCGTGGTTATGAGGATGTTGTTGCGAAATTCAGTCAGCTGGGTGCAGATATCAGACGAGTTGAAATTAACGAAGCTGAAAGTGTATCGGACGCAGGCTAAAATATTTAATATGTAAATTAACTAAGCGGTGCGATGCGGGCATCGCACCCTACGGATTTTGATTATAAACGTAGGGCACGATGCCCGCATCGTGCCGTTTAATTATACTTTTTAATTGATGCGGAGGATCAATATGTCAAAGGTTTGTCAGCTTTTTTCGGGCAGCAGCGGCAATTCAATACTTATTTCTTCAAAAGGGCATAATTTTTTGGTGGATATCGGCGTGTCTGCAAAAAGATGTGAAAATGCACTTTTGAATATTGGTGTTGCACCCGAAAGTATAGATGCTGTTTTTATTACGCATGAGCACAGTGATCATTGCAAGGGTGTGCGTGTTTTTGCATCAAGACATAAGGTGCCTGTTTTTGCTGCTGCCGATTGCTATGAGCGTATGATGTCAAGCGGTGAGCTTAATGAAAAGTTCAGTTCAGATATAATTGACTATCATATGGAGCTTGGCGGAATTGAAATTAAAACCTTTAAACAGAGTCACGACAGTGCGGACTGTATCGGCTACAGATTTAATCTTCCTGACGGCAGGAGTGTCTCGGTGTGTACAGATACAGGCTACATAACAGATCATGCAAAGGAAGTTTTGGTTGGTACAGATTTGATTTTTATTGAGTCAAACCACGAAACCTCTATGGTTGAAACAGGTCCTTATCCGTATTATCTTAAGCAGAGAATTTTAGGTGCGAAGGGGCATCTTTCCAATTTTGCCTGCGGCGAATATATGAAGGAGCTTGCACAAAGCGGAACAACACGTTTTGTTCTGTCGCATCTCAGCAGGGAAAATAATATGCCCCACATTGCAAGGCAGACTGCACTTGCCGCACTAAATGAAATAGGACTTAAAGAGGAGTCTGATTTCAGACTTTATGTGTCACCGCCGGAGAATGACGGCAGAGGTATTATATTATGATGAATGTTACAGTGCTTGCAATCGGTAAGCTTAAGGAAAGCTATCTGCGTGATGGCTGTGCGGAATATGTTAAAAGGCTCAGCGCTTATGCCAAGGTTAATGTTGTTGAGGTTAACGAGGAGCGTTGTTCGGATAATCCGTCAGATAGTGAAATTCAGTCGGTTATCAAAAAAGAGGGCGAACGGCTGATTAAAAAAATACCAAAGGGTGCGGCCGTTATTCCGCTTTGCATTGAGGGCACGGAATATGACAGCCGTGCGTTTTCTGCCCTGCTTGAAAATATTTCACTCCAAAGCTCACATATCTGCTTTGTGATAGGTGGTTCCTTTGGGCTTGATGACGAGATTAAGGCAATAGGCAAAACTAAGCTGTCTTTTGGCAAAATGACTTTGCCCCATCAGCTTGCAAGAATGGTGCTGCTTGAGCAGGTTTATCGCGGCTTTTCCATTTCAAATCATTCAAAATACCATAAATAGCAAACAAAGAGGGGATGTCACACACAAGTATGTGAGACATCCCCTTAAAAGATTGTTTATATAGTAAGTGTCGGTTAAACAATCGTAGGGGCGCACAGTGTGCGCCCGTTAAGTTATTGTGTTGCCCGCGGGCGAACGCTGTTCGCCCCTACGAATCACGTAATCTATACTTTCGTAGGGAACGATGCCCACATCGTTCCGTTCTTATTTTTCAGGAATTTCTTTGTATACATCTGTTAGTCCTAACAAATAGTCTGCGGATTCTTTATAAAATCTGCAAAAGATAACAATTTCATTCGGAGTTGGATTAACAACTCCCGTTTCTAATCTGCTTATTTTTTGCTGTGACATTCCTGTTTGCAGACCTACCTCTGTTTGTGTTAAACGGGGATTGGTAAATTCCCTTAATTCCTTTAATCTTTCACTGAACATAATTTTCACCTCATGTACATTATAATAGTTAAAATATAATTATTAACATTTAGACACATTATGACTATAATTAGAATTATAATCTATAAAAAGTAGGTGTTAAATACGTCAAATGAAATTTTAAGAGATATATGGAGCGGCGGAAGAGGTCTTGACCTGGCACAGGAACAAAGTGCAGAAGAAAAAGATATTTTAAATGCGCTGGAAAGCTGTGACGAACAGCTGGAGGGGGTACTTAGAAAGGATGATTGGGATCTTTTAGAGAAATACAGGAATTTAAGCTTAAGCCTGTGCGCCGAATGTGAATATCAGGCATTTAAGATAGGATATAACTTTGGCATAAAAATGATTATTGAGGCAATTAGGGGCTGAATTTGTGTACTTCCTTTATTTGATTTGTTTTAAATATAATATTATTGCCGGTGTATTAATGCTATCTGAACATTTATGAAT
>JAIDVA010000073.1 GCA_029059925.1 Eubacterium sp.
TTACTGGTTATTGTCTTTGCGTCAGCTTTGGTCTTTATATCAAAAATTCCGTTTAAAACAGTGCTCAAAAGCATTAAGCCGCTTGCTGTCATTATTCTGCTTACATCACTGCTTAATTTGTTTTACGGCAAGGGTGAGGCACTTGCAGAGCTTGGCAGATTAAAAATTACAGCTGACGGTATAGAAACTGCTGTGTTTATGGCAGTAAGAATTATTACCCTTGTTGTAATAAGCTCACTTCTGACTTACACAACCTCACCGACGGAGCTTACAGATGCTCTTGAAAGACTGCTTAAGCCCTTAACTTATATTAAAATTGATGTTCACTCATTGGCAATGACTATGACAATTGCCTTGAGATTTATTCCTACTCTTGTTGAAGAGATAGAAAAAATTATGGCGGCACAGAAATCCCGTGGTGCAGATATGGAATCAGGCAATCTTATACACAGAGCCAAGGCTCTTATACCTGTTCTTATTCCGCTTTTCATTTCCTCCTTCAGGCG
This sequence comes from Eubacterium sp., assembly GCA_029059925.1. Lineage (GTDB taxonomy): Bacteria > Bacillota > Clostridia > Oscillospirales > Acutalibacteraceae > Eubacterium_R. The sequence continues at coordinate 507 of JAIDVA010000073.1, forward strand.
TGCAAGTGAGCTTGCATATGCAATGGAATGCCGCTGTTACCGTGGTGGTGAGGGCAGAACTAAAATGAAGGTTATGAAGCTCTCTGCGAGGGATTTTATCTCACTTGCGGTCATCATAATTTTTATGGCTGTAATTCTTCTATTTAATCATTTATTCAGTAACATAATATGAAAAATTTACTTTTAACAATACAATATGACGGCAGTAAGTACCATGGCTGGCAGGTGCAGAAAAATGCGCTTACCGTGCAGGAGGTGTTTCAGAATGCTGTCGAAAAGGTCTTTCACAGCAGGCTTGATGTGAAAGGCTGCAGCAGGACCGACACAGGTGTTCACGCAAATATGTATTGCCTGACAATTCAGACTGATATGAATATAAGTGACGAGGGTGTTATCCTTGCACTGAATTCAAATCTTCCGGATGATATATCGGTTATTGCCTGTCAGCAGGTCGATGATGATTTTCACCCGCGTTATTCCTGCACATCAAAAGAATATGTATATAAACTCTATAATGGTAAAATAAGAAATCCGTTTTACTCAAAATATGCCCTGCATTACCGTTACAGCATGGATGCTGATTATCTCAATAAAGAGTGCAAGGCATTTATAGGAACCTATGACTATTCAGGTTTTTGCTCATCTAAAAGTGATGTTGAGGATACTGTAAGAACCGTCAAAGCCTTTGACGTATGGCGTGATGGCGATATGGTTTATTTCAGAGTAGAGGCTGACGGATTTTTGTACAATATGGTGCGTATTATGGTCGGCACACTTCTTTTTGTGTCTGAGGGAAAGATAAAGGAAGGCGAGCTGATTGATGTTATAAAATCAAAAAACAGAAAAAGAGCAGGTAAAACAGCTCCGCCTCAGGGGCTTTACCTTAATAAAATCAATTATTGACAGGTGGCAGTATATGGCTGGCAATCAACGTGAAATGGAGCGCCGTGCAAGGCGTGAGCAAAAGGAGAGAAGGCATAAAAAAATAATATGGATTATTATTGCCTTAATTGTTCTTGCTCTCATCATTATGAAAATATGCGAGATAAATATGAATTCAGTAAAGAATCATTTTACCGATGAAGAGGGTAATTTCACCTTAACTGATGGTGTTGTTGACGATAATTTCCCTTATAATATCGACTCTTCTCAGAATGTTTCACTCGTGAATATAAATAATAAGCTTGGTATTCTTACTCCGGGCAGCTTTACAATTTTAAATACTAAGGATGCAAGCTGTGAATATGTTTTTGGTCATGGATATTCTAATCCGATTCTTGAGTCTGCGGGTATCTATTCACTGATTTACGATCAGGGCGCAAAAAATTTCAGACTCGATACAGTCAGCGGTGCTGTATATGAGCAGGAGAGTGCCAACACAATCCTGTGTGCTGATGTATCGAAGAACGGAACAGTAGCTGCTGCAACGACTTCCAATGAAAAACTCTGTGATATTGTTGTCTATTCAAAATCACTTAATAAGCAAATGGAAATCAGTACCTCAGCCGGCTATGTAGTAGCAATTGCACTCAGCGAAAACAGCAAAAGCGTTGCCGTGGCTGTTGTGACAGGTGAAAATGCTGATTTAAAAACAACATTATATGTCTATGATATTGCCGCAGGGCTTGACAGTGAGCGGATAGTAGAGCTTCCGCAGGGAACACTTATTGACATCAGCTTTACAGGCAGTAATATCCTTGTAGTCGGTACGAATTATGCAGGCGTTATCAGAAAAGGCGAGACTTATGAGGAGGTTTATGCTCATAATTCCATAAGTACCCGCTGTGTATGCTATACTCCTGCCGGTGATTTGGTGCTAGTATATAATCAGTACAATAATTCGACCGAAAATGTAATTTCTTATATAAAAACAAATGGTAAGATAAAAAATGAAATAAATGTCAGCGGTAATATTAAATCTGTTACTGCTTCTTCAAGTCTGGTCAGTGTTCTGACAAATGGTGAAATAATCAGCTTTAATCTTTCAAATTCAGAGGAAAAGAGCAGGGCGTTCACTGTCGATTCGGCAAAATCAATATGCCGTATGGGCTCGGACATATTCGTACATAGGCAATCTCTTATTGACAGAAGTGAGGCTGATAATAATTGAATTATATTGACTTGGCTTTTATTGTTATTACCGCTGTAATGATAATTGCAGGCGCTTGCAGAGGTCTTGTGGTATCTCTGCTGAGTATGCTCAGGTTTATTGCCGGTATACCGCTTGCGTATTTTGTAAGCGATACGTATTATTCACAGATTTATAACAATCTTGTAAAGGATATTGCTTATAATAATGTTTTGGAAGAGCTGTCACAGGCACAGTCGATTGAAACCATAATCAGTAATGTTAAGGATTTTACTGAGTCACTTCCAAGTGTTTTTTCAGGTAATATTGATTTTGCCGGTGCTCTTTCTATTGAAGAAATCAGCAGAGTCATTACAGATTCCATTATTGAACCGATTGCCCTGGTCGCAATAAGAATAATTATTTTTGCAGCAGTATTTGTTGCGTTTTATGTAATTACAGGTATAATTATTTTAGTAGTTAAAAGATTACGTCAAAAAGAGCATGTGCCGCTTAAGAAGACGGATTTCATTCTCGGTGGTGCATTCGGATTTGTCAAAGCAGCAGTTTTTATGTTTACTGCGGCAACAATTATCGGCTATATTTCAGCTATTGTTCCGGCAGATAATTCATTTGTTAAAATAGCTGAAAGCAGCTATGCTTTGGAATTTATAAATATACATAACCCGTTTTTATCTTAAAACAGATGAGGAGGATTTTACTATGAGCGATTCAACAAAAAATGCGAATGGTCTTTTTTACAATTGGAATACCATTCCGAACTGGCTTTCCTTTATACGTATTGCACTTATTCCGGTTTTTGCAGTGCTGTTTTTAAAGGGATATGTGCTCACAGCAGTTATTGTTATGATTGTTGCAGCACTTACTGATTTGCTTGACGGCAAGATTGCAAGAAAATTTAATCAGGTGTCAAATCTCGGCAAAATACTCGATCCGATTGCTGATAAGCTTTCTCAAATGGCAATTGTTATTGTTTTAATTGTTGCATATTGGGAAAATGCTATTAAGTATCTGTTTATGTTTTTTATAGCTAAGGAGATTATAATGCTTCTTGGCGGTGCACTTTTGCTTTCTCTCGGTATGCGTCCTACTGCTGCTGAAATTTGGGGCAAGGTTGCTACAACAGTTTTCTATATCTGCATGATTTTTGTTCTTGCATTTGGAAAAAGCGGTGCACTTTGCGATTTAACGGGCTTTACACTCCCTGATACAGTAACATGGATTCTTGTTGCAATTTCAGCTGTGTGCACACTCATCGCACTTTTCGGTTACGCACCTGGGTTTATGAAACAAATTAAAGAGAATAAGGCAAAGAAAAATAAATAAATTATTACAAACTCATTTTCAAGGAGAGATTTAATGAAACAACAAATGTGTTCACGTTGCGGCGAAAGACCTGCGGTGGTGTTCATTCAGAAAATGGAGAATAATCAGGTTACGCCTGAGGGCCTCTGCATTAAGTGTGCAAGAGAGCTTAATATAGGTTCCATCAATCAAATGATTGACAAAATGGGGATATCTGACGAAGAACTTGAAATGGCATCTGAGCAGATGGCAAGCTTTATGGAGAATATGGGCGATTTCGATTTTGGCAGTCTTGGCGAAATGTTTAATCCTGATAATATGGACGGCGCTCAAACAATGCCTTTTACAGAGCTTTTTGGTCCGCTGACTCCACAGGATAGCAGTGATGACGGCAATACAAAAAATAATGGTGCTAAAAGACGTCCTAAGCGTGGTAAAAAGAATTCACAGGATGATACGAGAAAGTTCCTTAATACCTATTGTAACAACCTTACAGACCGTGTAAAGAAAGGTGAGCTCGACAGTATAATCGGCAGAGAAAGTGAAATTGCACGTGCAATTCAGATCCTTTGCAGACGTACCAAAAACAATCCGTGTCTTATTGGTGAGCCCGGTGTAGGTAAAACTGCAATAGCTGAGGGACTTGCAATTCGTATAGCTAAGGGTCAGGTGCCTGCACGTCTTGCCGACAAGGAAATATATCTTCTTGATTTAACTGCACTTGTGGCAGGTACTCAGTTCAGAGGGCAGTTTGAGGGCAGAATAAAGGGCCTTGTCGACGAGGTTAAACACGAGGGCAATATAATCCTATTCATTGACGAAGTGCATAATCTCGTGGGTACAGGCGATTCTGAGGGCACAATGAATGCTGCAAATATTCTCAAGCCTGCTTTGTCACGCGGTGAAATTCAGGTTATCGGTGCAACCACCTTTAATGAATACCGTAAGTATATTGAAAAGGATGCTGCACTTGAAAGACGTTTTCAGCCAATCAAGATTGAAGAGCCGTCAATTGACGATGCTTATAAAATGCTCCTAGGTATCAAAGGCTACTATGAGGATTATCATAAGGTGCAGATTTCAGATTCTCTTGTTTACCGTGCAGTTACTATGTCTGAACGTTTTGTAACAGACCGTTATCTGCCTGATAAGGCAATTGATTTGCTTGATGAAAGCTGTACCTGTGCAAACCTGAGGAATCCTGCGATCAGCAAATATCAGATGTCACTTGACAGAAAAAAGCTGCTTGAAGAAAATGTCGAAAAGCTTTCTTCACCTGAGGAAAACGATGTGATAGATTATGAGCTGATTACCAAGTGCAAGAGTGAGATTCTCCAGCTTGATTCAACTCTTGCCGAGCTTGAAGAACAGGCTAAGGATAATCAGGTTTTGGAATCTGATTTAGCTCAGGTTATCTCTTTGTGGACAGGTATACCTGCAACTAAGATTGAGCAGAATGATATTAAAAAGCTTGCATCACTTGAGGATGAATTAAAATCACATATCATCGGTCAGGATGTTGCTATTGAAAAAGTGTCAAATGCAGTAAGACGCGGCAGAGTGCAGATCAGTCCTAAGAAAAGACCGCAGTCATTCATCTTTGTCGGTCCTACAGGTGTCGGCAAAACTGAGCTTGTAAAGCGTCTTGCAGATTCACTCTTTGACAGCCCTGATAATCTGATAAGACTTGATATGTCTGAGTTTATGGAAAAATTCAGTGTTTCAAGAATTATTGGCTCACCTCCGGGCTATGTCGGTTATGATGATGCAGGTCAGCTTACAGAGAAAGTCAGAAGAAAGCCTTATAGTGTAATTCTTTTTGATGAGATTGAAAAGGCACATAAGGATGTTTTAAATATTCTTCTTCAGATTCTTGACGAGGGAAGAATTACAGATGCGCAGGGCAGAAATGTTAACTTTGAAAATACAGTTATCATTATGACCTCAAATGCAGGCTCAACAGATTCTGCGTCACTCGGCTTTAATAAATCAGCAGGGGACATTAATACTGAGGTTACAATGAAGGCACTCGAAAGATTTTTAAGGCCGGAATTTCTTGGCAGAGTTGATGAAATTATCGTTTTCAATCAGCTTACGCACGATAACTTTGAGAAAATTGCACAGCTTATGCTTGATGAGCTTGTAGATAGTCTTAAGGATAAAGCTATTAATCTGGTGTATGACAGTACTGTTCCTGTATACCTTGCCAAGCAGGCTTACGGTTCTAAAAAGAATGCACGCGGTCTGCGTGATGCAGTAAGGCGAGAGGTTGAAGAACAGCTTGCAAATGCAATTGTTTTCAATCAGAACGAGGAAATTAAGACCTTTACTTTGTCCGCTCAGGAAAAAATTTCAATAAAAATAAATTAATTTTAAAAAAATACTTGACACTTTGGCGGTCATTAGGTATAATAATGACCGTTGCGATGCGGGTGTAGTTCAATGGTAGAATCCCAGCCTTCCAAGCTGGTTGTGTGGGTTCGATTCCCATCACCCGCTCCATTATGCGCTGATAGCTCAGCTGGATAGAGCAACTGCCTTCTAAGCAGTAGGTCGGGGGTTCGAGTCCCTCTCAGCGCGCCAGTTCGTCGTAACAGCACGAACGTGCTTTTACATATATGGTGGGATTAGTTCAGTTGGTTAGAGCGCCAGTTTGTGGCACTGGAGGTCATCGGTTCGAATCCGATATTCCACCCCACTTTTTTAAATTACTCCCTGTGAGTATATATAGATTCTGATTTGTTTTTCAAATCAGAATCACATCTATCCCAATATTGGGGTGTAGCCAAGCGGTAAGGCAACGGACTTTGACTCCGTCATTGCGTGGGTTCGAATCCCGCCTCCCCAGCCAGCACCTCGATAATACGGGGTGACATGATCCATTAGCTCAGATGGCAGAGCACTTGACTTTTAATCAAGGTGTCCGGGGTTCGACTCCCCGATGGGTCACCATGAGAGCAGACTTTTGTCTGCTCTTATTTTTTATACCTTTTCACAAACACGAACAAAAGTTTGCATTTTTGTTGTTTTTCTATTTACATTTGATGATTTTTATCATATAATAACACCATATGCGATAAATTATGTAAAACAGAGATAGGTGTGCGGTATGGACAAGTTTAAGCTGGTAAGTAAATATAAGCCCACAGGCGATCAGCCACAGGCTATAGAGGCTTTGGTAAAGGGTATTTTAAATGGTGACAAAGAGCAAACCCTTATGGGCGTTACAGGTTCCGGCAAAACCTTTACAATGGCTAATATTATTGAAAGGGTTAATAAGCCTACACTTGTTCTTGCACACAACAAAACACTTGCTGCTCAGCTTTGCAGTGAGTTTAAAGAGTTTTTTCCTGATAACGCTGTTGAGTATTTTGTGTCCTATTACGACTACTATCAGCCTGAGGCTTATGTGCCTACAACCGATACTTATATTGAAAAAGACTCTTCTATCAATGACGAAATTGACAAGCTGCGCCATTCAGCAACTGCCGCTTTGTTTGAGAGAAGAGATGTTATCATAGTTGCATCGGTATCCTGTATTTATTCTATCGGTGACCCGATTGATTATCAGAGTATGGTTATCTCTCTCAGAACAGGAATGGAGTTTGACAGGGATGCACTTATTGAAAAGCTTGTGTCTATTCAGTATGAGCGAAATGATATTAATTTTGTACGAAATAAATTTCGTGTTCGTGGTGATACACTTGAAATTTTTCCTGCCGGCTCTTCAGGCAATGCTATAAGAATTGAATTTTTCGGCGATGAGATTGACAGAATATGTGAGATTCAGCCGCTTACAGGTAAGGTTGAAAGTATATTGTCACATGTTTGTCTTTTCCCTGCATCTCACTATGTTGTAAGTGCTGAGAAGATGAATGTTGCTATAGATAAAATATATAATGAAATGGTGCAGCGTGTTGCTGAGTTTGAGGAAAAGGGCAAGCTTTTAGAGGCTCAGCGGATTAAAGAGCGCACGATGAATGATATTGAGATGCTTAGGGAAACAGGTTTTTGCAAGGGCATTGAAAACTATTCTGCTGTTATGAGCGGAAGAAAGCCCGGCGACGCGCCGTTTACCTTAATTGATTATTTCCCTGATGATTTTCTGCTTTTCTGTGATGAGAGCCATGTTATGCTGCCGCAGGTAAGGGGTATGTATGCAGGTGACAGGGCACGTAAGGAGAGTCTTATTGAATATGGCTTTCGTCTGCCGTCTGCACTTGATAACCGTCCTTTGCAGTTCGATGAATTTTACAACAAGATAAATCAAGTGGTATTCACTTCTGCGACACCGGGTGCTTTTGAAAAAGAGAAAAGCACACAAATTGTTGAGCAGGTTATCCGACCTACAGGACTTCTGGATCCTATTATCACGGTTAAGCCTACAGAGGACCAGATGGACGATCTTTTGTCTGAAATCAATATCCGTGCCGAGCGTCGGGAAAGAGTGCTTGTAACAACGCTCACAAAGGCTATGGCAGAGGATTTAACCAAATATCTTGAAGGCTTTGATGTTAAGGTGCGCTATATGCATCATGATATTGATACCATTGAGAGAATGGAAATTATACGTGACCTTCGTCTCGGCGAATTTGATGTATTGGTTGGTATTAACCTTCTGCGTGAAGGTCTTGATATTCCCGAGGTTTCACTCGTTGCAATCCTTGATGCAGACAAGGAGGGCTTTTTGCGTTCCGAGACATCCCTTGTTCAGACAATAGGCCGTGCCGCACGTAATGAGCACGGTGAGGTTATTATGTATGCCGACAGTGTAACGCCATCAATGGAACGTGCTATTACTGAAACGGTGAGACGCCGCGGTATACAGGAAAAATATAACGAAGAGCATGGCATTACTCCTCAGACAATTAAAAAGGATGTTCGCCAGATTATTGAAATTACATCAAAGGAAAAGCTTGAGGGTAAGCGCAAGCATCTTACTAAGAAAGAAAAACAGCTGATGATTACACAGCTTACTAAGGAAATGAAGGAGGCGGCTCGTATGCTTGAATTTGAGCACGCAGCCTTCCTGCGTGACCAGATAGCAGAGCTGGAAAAAGGCTGATAATATAGCCTGTTAGTATAAAAGGAGAATTATGGCAAATTTATTTAAAGATAAAAGCTTTTGGAGAACAGCGATAAGGCTTACAATACCTGTTGCCCTGCAGAATCTTCTGACAAGTTCATTTACTCTTGCCGATACGCTGCTTGTCAGCAGTCTGGGCACAGTTGCATTGTCCTCAGTCGGAATGATGGGACAGTGGAGCTGGCTTATGAATATGATGCTTGTGGGATTTTGTTCGGCAACAACAGTTTTTATATCACAGTTCTGGGGAGTAAAGGATTTAAAAAAAATTCGGCATATAGGCGGCATTTCAATCATTTTTGCACTTGCTGTTTCAGTCATTTTTACTGTAATCAGTCTTGCAATACCAAACGGGGTTGTAAGGATATTCAATTCGGATAAAGCAGTGATAGACACCGGAGCAGAGTATCTTAAGGTGGTTGCATTTTCTTTTATACCCGTAGCTCTTACAAATATACTTGCATCAATATTGCGTGCTGTAGAAAATGTTAAGCTTCCAATGTATGCTTCTGCATTTACAACAGTGCTTAATATTTTTCTTGATTACAGTATGATATTCGGAAAATTCGGTTTTCCTGAAATGGGAATAAAGGGTGCTGCTCTTGCAACCGTTATATCTGCATGGCTTGGTGTTGTTCTTATTG
>JAIDVA010000074.1 GCA_029059925.1 Eubacterium sp.
ATGTTAACAAGCTGTTCCTTAACCTCTACAGGAACCTTACCCTGATACTCGCCGCTCATTGCGTGGTATTTATCAATAGCATCTTTAACAATTGCGTCGGTAAGATTGTTTTCATCAACCGTCTTCATAAACTCAACAAAAGCATTGAGTCTGTTATTATTTACAATATTCTGTAAATCGTTTACAAGTGCAGTTACATTTTTCTTAGTGTGTGAAATCTGATTGCTGTAAACTGTATTTGCATCAACCTCTTCATTATAAGCATCAGAGCTGCCTAATTTATAAGCAAGTGAAGATGCAACCATAAGATATGAATGTCCCATTATCTTTGAAAGAACTTTGCTTGCAAGGCTATCCTCAACAGCTTTGATTGCAGCATCAACTGCTTCGATGTCAGCCTCAGTAACCGCTTCAGCATTAAAATTCTTCATACCTGTTTCATAGGCAAGATTTGCAGCATTTTTGAATGAGTCACCAAAAACAGAGGCAAATAAATCAACAACCTTTGCATATGCCTCTCTTGCATATGGTGCACTGTCTTCGAGATATTTAACATTCATCTCTTCAAATGCAGTTTTGTATGTAACAGCACTATGACCATCTTTCCATGTTCTTGCATTACTGCTGCCCTGCATAAATGTAGAATAGCTTACAGAAGAAGGATCATTCTTGCCTGCTTTATCCTGATAATAGTTAAAGGTTATTCTGGCGATATTATCAGTAAGATAATTGTTATCACTTGTCGGTGACATTGTATAGAAATAGAAAGCATCACCTGATGGATAAATACTGTTGGCAAATTCAATACCTTCAGGTGTCAGGGTTGAGATAGCATCAACTGTGCTCTCATAATGCTCATAGCCACCATTCTTCTTCTGGAAATCGAATGAAGAATTGAAAAGTGTTCCATCAACCTTAACATAGATTTTACTCATAACGTCAATAGCCTGCTGCCAATCCTTAGGGAAGTCACCAATCATATTGGTTAAAGCCTTAAGACCCTCGGGAGTGCTAGAGCCGTAAACCTTCGCGTTCGAGCTTGTAAGACCAGCTTCCTCACGGCCTACCTTTTCGGTAGCATAGTAAAGGAAGAAGGTGTAATACTGAACACCAAGCTCAAGCTTTTCGTCAGCACTCAATGCCTTGAGTTTTGCCGCTGCAGCATCGAATGCAGCAACAGACTGTTCGTACTTAGCGTTTGTAGGCGAAAACAATGCCGTTCTTACATCATAGAACGCATCAATTGCCGCCTGTGTATCAGAAACTGCCTGAGCACTTCTCTCTTCAGCCTCGTCAGCAAATGCACTGAAGCATATAGTAAATGAGGACAAAAGAATAAGCATTGCTAAAAACAGACTGATTAAACGCTTACTTTTTTTCATTTAAAACATCTCCTTTATTAAATATAGGGTAGGTTAAAAAAATAAAACAAACCACCTCACAAGCAGTATTCTATCACAACTAAAATAATTGTCAATAGATTAACAAATATTTAAAATTAATTGTTGATTTTAACTATTTTTTTCAAACTTTTTTAGATATAATGAACAATTTTTCAAAAATGCCCAACACCTAAAAACAGACCGCTTGCAGTTTGTTTTTGTTTACTTTTATATTACAGTGTGTTATAATATGTTTATGAAAATCTATTATGAAAGGAGACCGTATATGAATCAGCAAGAAAAAAGTATAAACAGTATGTATCATATTATTGAATGTGCTATAGATGAATTTGCAGATAAAGGCAGCAACGTTTCATTGAATCATATATGCAAGCAAAACGGTATTTCAAAAGGCAAGCTTTATCATCATTTTTCTTCAAAGGAAGAGCTGCTTTGTGCCTGCGTTTGCTATGCACTCGATAATCTGAGTGTCGATGTTGATGATTTTGAAATGGATAATTCATTAAGTATTGAAGAAAATCTCCACAACTATTATGTAGAGCGAATAAGGTATTGGCACGAATATCCAACACATCTTACTATATTAAGACTTGCATATATGCTCAGAACAAGAGAATTTTCCGACGAATCCATGTCAATAATAGCAAAGCACAAGAAAAAATGGGACGATGCAATGAAAAACAAGGTCCTTAAAATTATTCATTCAAAAAACGATAAATTAAAAATCAGTGATGAAAAATTTGCAGATTTAATGATACTTTTATATGAAAACACCTTTCAGGCTATGGAAAACAAGATTGTTAATGCAGTACAAAATAACGAAATTGAAAAAGCAGAAAAGCTTTCAGATGAGCTCTTAAAGCATTATGACACGATCATATCAACTGTTCTTTATGGAATTTTTGAGAATTGACAGTATAAAATAGACAATGAATAAAAACCGCAGTATCTTAAAATGATACTGCGGTTTTCTATTGTCATTGGTTTATTCATGTTCATATGGATACCAATATTCATCATTTGCATAGATATTGGTTATACCCATAATGTTGCAATAGCGCTGAGGATATTTAGGTGACGGATTTAACTCTGCCTTTGAGAAATCAACCTGTGCACTCTCCCCTTCTCTCACGAGTCTGGCAACAACAACGATTCTTGCATCTGCACGATAATTGCGTGTGTCCATTTTTCTGGAGCAGGTTGAAAGTGTTAATATTTTATCATCTTTATTGACGTCAACATCCGTTCTATACAGCGTACGCTTATTGACCTCACTCATATATCCGTCAAAATTATCACCGCCGAGATACGGATAAATATAGTTAAAGACATAGCCATTGTCTTCATTTTCATCGGCATTTGTAATGAACACTGCAAAAATCTTCCACTGTCTGTCATCATAAATTCCGTCGAAAGTAATTACAGGATGCTCCTTATAAAACTCAATATCATCATAGTTAACAAGCTGAGAGAACACGGTATCGTCAAGCCAATTGTGGCCATAAATAACAGTGTTAAAATCAAGCTTGTCAGGATCGCACTCGGCACTCATATAAATAGCACCGCGCTCCTCCTCTTCCTTATCAAAATTGTGATTGAGATAAAATTCATCATCCTCGCCCTGTACAACCGGATAATCAATATCTGTGCCGTCAATTTTAATATAACCGACAAAATCACTGTTTTTGTCAATATAGCTTTGATATTTCGAAATTTTGGTTGTACTTATATTGGTATCTGCCGTGGTCTGCGGCTCTGTATTACGCTGAGAGTTAAAATAAAGACCTGCGGCAATACATATTATAATAAGAACAACAGGGATTGATATTTTAATTGCTTTTTTCAAAAAAACACCTCTTAGATTTCGACTGTAAAAACAATATATCATCTAATCAGATTTGTGTCAACACAGATTATATAGCTAAAAATAATAATATG
>JAIDVA010000075.1 GCA_029059925.1 Eubacterium sp.
GTCCTATGGAGCTTGTTAACCCTGAAATTACACTTGAAGAGGGCGAGCAGATTTCACAGGAGGGCTGCCTTTCACTCCCTAATAAATGGGGAACAACCCAAAGACCTAAAAGAGTTCAGGTGAAGGCACAGGACAGAAACGGCAAATGGCAGGTTTTCACAGGTGAAGATTTAAAAGCAAAAGCATTTTGCCACGAGATTGACCATCTTGACGGTATTCTGTTTACATCTCACATTATTGAGGGCGAATCCCTGCAAGGGTAATATTTAGGTGATTTAATGAAAATAATTTTTATGGGCACACCGGATTTTGCTGTGCCTTGTCTTGAAAAGTTAATTGAATATAGGCATGAGGTTGTGGCTGTATTTTCTCAGCCCGATAAGCCTGTCGGCAGAAAACAGATTTTGACACCGCCGCCTGTAAAGGCTTGTGCGGTTTCAAATGATATTCCTGTTTATCAGCCGGTATCATTAAAAAACAGCGATGCACTTGAAATAATTAATAATATCAAGCCTGATGTCATTGTCGTTGTTGCTTATGGTAAAATACTATCAAATGATATTCTTAAAGCGGCAAAATATGGTTGTATCAATGTACATGCATCGCTTTTGCCGCAATACCGCGGTGCTGCACCTATTCAGTGGTCAATCCTTAACGGAGATACACAAACAGGTGTAACTGTTCAGCAAATGGATGAAGGAATTGATACCGGTGATATTCTTTTTGTTGAAAAAACACCAATTGAAATAAATGAAACCTCTGAACAGCTTTTTGACAGACTTGCTGTTTTAGGTGCAGATGCGCTTATAAAATGTTTGGATTCTATTGAAAATAATACAGTAAATCCTGTTAAGCAGAGTGATGAAGGCGCTTGTTATGCTCAAAAAATCACAAAAGAGCTCTCAACGATTGATTGGAACAAATCAGCTTTAGAGGTTCATAATCAGGTGCGTGGTTTGCAATCCTGGCCTTGTGCATCAACAGTAATAAATGGTAAAAATGTAAAAATTCATAAAACTGTTTTGTCTGATAAATCAGGTAATAAAGCAGGTGAAATCGTTGATAATAAGGATGTGTTGACTGTGTGTTGCGGTGATGGAAAGTGTGTTGACATTTTAGAACTCCAGGCAGACGGTAAAAAAAGAATGGATACGAAATCATATTTGCTTGGTAATAAGCTTGAGATTGGTTTTGTTTTAGGAGAATGATTATGGGACCTTATTTTGCATATTATCTTACAGGCTATGTTATGATACCTGTGTTTATCTTTGCACTTTATTGTCAGTTAAAGGTTAAATCTTCTTTTTCAAAATATTCAAAAATGGTCAGTAGACGTGGTATGACAGGTGCAGATGCTGCATACAAGCTTCTTCAGCTCAATGGTATTACTGATGTTAAAATAAAAAGAATCGGCGGAACACTTACCGATTACTATGATCCGAGAGCCAAGGAAATCTGTTTGAGTGCCGATGTTTTTGATTCACGCAGTGTTGCTGCTATCGGCGTAGCCTGTCATGAGGCAGGTCATGCCTGCCAGCATGCTCAAGGGTATGCACCTCTTAAACTGAGGAATTTTGTTATTCCTGTAACCCAAATAGGTTCATATCTCGGTGTACCGCTTGCACTTATAGGTATGTTTCTTTATAGTGATACACTCATTTATGCAGGTCTTATTCTTTATTCAGCAGTTGCCTTGTTTCAGCTGATTACTTTGCCTGTTGAATTTAACGCATCAAGAAGAGCGTTACAGACTATTGAATCAAATGCCTTTCTTGAGGGTGAGGAATACAGTGGAGCAAAAAAAGTTTTAACTGCGGCTGCACTAACGTATGTTGCAGCACTTGCATCAGCGCTTGCAACTCTTTTAAGATTATTTTTAATACTTGGCAGAGGTAACAGAAGATGATAAAAAGCTCACGTCTTGTTGCGTTTGAAACTCTTTATAAAATATTTTATGACAGTGCTTATTCGAATCTTGCTCTCGACAATGCTTTAAAGGGTGTAAATGATGATAAAGCATTTATTTCTGCTCTGGTTTATGGCGTTGTTGAGCGAAGGCTGACACTTGATTATTTTATAAATAAGTATCTTAAATCAAAGCCAAAGCCCAAAATACTTACTATACTGAGAATGGGAGCATATCAGCTTCTGTTTATGGACAAGGTGCCGAGCAATGCGGCAATTAATGAATCTGTAGAGCTTACAAAGACTATCAGGCAGGATTATTACTCTTCTCTTGTAAATGCTGTTTTACATAAAATTGACAATGACAGAATTATTCCCGATGATGATTTATCTGTTAAGTATTCCGTTCCTCAAAACTTAATTAATATGTGGTTAAAGCAGTATGGCAGAGAGACTGTTGAAGATTTTTTGCCTAGCATTAATGAACGGCCTCCGGTTTTTGCTGTGCCGAATTTACTTTATGTTGATGCTGATGAGCTTTTGTATGAGCTTATGAGTGAGGGAATTGACGGCGAAGTGGTCGGTGAGCTTGTTATAATAACTTCATCCTTTGATTTAAGCAATTCCAAAGCTTTTGCAAATGGCTTATTTCATATTGAGGATATGTCAAGCTATAAATGCGCCAAGGCCCTTGGTGCACAGCCTGATGAAATCGTACTTGATATGTGTTCTGCTCCCGGCGGCAAGGCATTTACAATTGCTGAACATATGCAGAATAAAGGTACACTGCTCGCATTTGATTTGCATGAACACAGAGTTAAGCAAATCGAAGACGGTTCGGACAGATTGGGTATTTCTATTATAAAGGCTGCTGTTAATGATGCGTCTGTGTATAACCAAAATCTTCCAAAGGCAGACAGAATACTTTGTGATGTGCCTTGTTCAGGCTTTGGCATAATTCGACGTAAGCCTGAGATAAGATATAAGGAGCTTGACTGTATTTCTGATTTACCTGCAATTCAGCTTGGTATTCTTGAGACATCCGCAAAATACTTAAAAGACGGCGGAACACTTATTTATTCTACGTGCACACTTAATAAAAAAGAAAATGAGAAGGTTGTAAATGCCTTTTTAAATAATAATTCTGATTTTACTTTAGCTGATGAAAACACATCATTTCCGACTAAATATGGTGGTGACGGCTTTTATCACGCTGTACTTATAAAAAAATGAAAACTGATATTAAAGCATTAACTATTGAAGAACTTAATACAGCAGTCAAAGAGCTTTCTCTTCCATCATTTCGTGCAAAGCAGATATATAAATGGCTGCACGAGACAGGTTGTACTTCTTTTGATGAGATGACAAATCTAAGCAAGGATTTGAGAAATAAGCTGTCTGATATATTTTATATTTCCTGCTGCGAAATTGAAGATAAATATGTATCACAGCTTGATGATACAGTAAAATATCTCTTTAGGCTTACTGATGGTGAATATATCGAATCTGTAATTATGAAATACAAATATGGCTACACAATTTGTGTTTCGTCGCAGGTAGGCTGTAAAATGGGATGTACCTTTTGTGCGTCAACCCTTGCCGGATTTAAAAGAAATCTTACTGCAGGGGAAATTGAGTCGCAGATTCATGCTGCACAAAAAGATTTGGGTGTAAGAATATCACATATAGTTATGATGGGTATTGGTGAGCCGCTTGATAATTACAGCAATGTTTTAGCTTTTCTAAGTAATGTCAATAATGAAAATGGTCTCAATATCGGAATGAGGAATATTACGATATCTACCTGTGGTATTGTTGACAGAATATATGATTTAATGGAGAGAGATTTGCAGCTGACACTTACCATTTCTCTTCATGCTCCAAATGATGAGATACGCTCAAAAACAATGCCCGTTAATAATAAATATCCGATTGATACTCTTTTAAAGGCGTGTAGGGAATATGGTGAGAAAACAGGCAGGCGTGTCAGCTTTGAATATACACTTATTAAAAATGTAAATGACAGTGAGTCAAATGCACTTGAGCTTGCAAGTAAGCTTAAAGGCTCACTCTGTCATATAAATTTAATTCCTGTCAATGATGTTGAGGAGAGGGGAAATGTCCGCTCTTCGAGAGAGGATATCATTAAATTCCAGAATATATTGAAAAGAAATGGAATTAATGCTACAATAAGAAGAACGCTTGGGGCAGATATTAATGCCTCCTGCGGTCAATTAAGGCATTTAAAAAAGAAGGGGTGACGCTAATGAATATAGTTGCTAAAACTGACAAGGGAATTGTCAGGGATTCCAACCAGGACGCTTATGCTGTCGGTGAATTTTCCGACGAGGTTGTATGGTCAGTTGTCTGTGACGGAATGGGCGGTGCTGCAGGCGGCAATATCGCATCAGCGCTTGCTGTTAAAGTAATTAGTGATAAGATAAATGCTTCTTACAGGGATGAGATGCGCGACTCTTCAATTCACAACATGCTTGATTCGGCTTTAACTGCGGCTAATATTGAGGTGTTTGATTTTGCTGAGGCTAAGCCGGAACTTAGAGGCATGGGTACAACTGTTGTTTGTGCTGTTGTCAGAAATAATCAGGCTTATATCGCCCATGCAGGAGACAGCCGTGCCTATGTAATAAATAATGGCAATATTAATCAGATTACAACGGATCATAGCATGGTGCAGGATCTTTTGTCGCGCGGTAAAATCACAAGTGAAGAGGCAGAGAATCACCCTAATAAGAATATAATCACTCGAGCTGTCGGTGTAGATAAAAGTATTGATATTGACTTTGGACAGATTGATTTAAGTGATGATGATGTATTGTTGCTTTGCACTGACGGATTGTCAAACTATGTTACAAACAATGAAATGATAGAAATTATGAGCGACGGCAAGTATTACGCCTTTGCTGACAGGTTAGTTACAAGAGCGAATAAAAACGGCGGCGGTGACAATATTACCGTTGTTATCATATCAAAATAATCGGAGAGATTGCATTTTATGGATAATTACGTAGGAAAGCGCCTTGATGGCAGATACGAAATACAGGAAATTGTCGGTGTTGGCGGTATGTCTGTTGTATATAAGGCATATGACAATGTTGACGACAGAATTGTTGCTGTTAAAATTCTTAAGGATGAATTTTTAACAAATGACGAATTTGTAAGAAGGTTTAAAAATGAAAGCAAGGCAATCGCTCTGCTCTCACATCCTAATATTGTAAAGGTGTATGACGTCAGCTTTGGAGAAAGACTTCAATATATCGTAATGGAATATGTTGATGGCATTACACTTAAGGAATATATACAAAAGCAGAATGCTATTACCTGGAATGATGCACTGTTTTTTATGACACAAATACTTAAAGCACTCCAGCATGCTCATGACAAGGGTATTGTTCACAGAGATATTAAGCCTCAGAATATTATTCTTCTTTCAAACGGTAATATTAAGGTCGCTGATTTTGGTATTGCAAGATTTTCACGCAGTGAGACAAAAACACTGTCTGACAACACTGCAATAGGTTCTGTTCATTATATCAGTCCTGAACAGGCTAAGGGCGAATTTACAGATGAAAAGGCAGATATTTATTCTGTTGGTGTTGTTTTATATGAGATGCTTGCCGGCAAGGTGCCGTTTGAAGCAGAAAATGCTGTATCGGTTGCACTTATGCAGCTTCAGGAAAATGCAAAAAAATTAACTGAAATTAATCCTGATATTCCGCTTGGACTTGAGCAGATTTGTATTCATGCTATGCAGAAAAATCCGCTTGACAGATATCAGACTGCAACCGAAATGCTTCTTGATATTGAAGAAGTTATTAAAAATCCTAAGGCAGTATTTGATTATTCTTACTTTATTGATAAAGAACCGACAAAATATGTTATTCATGCCGAAGAGAAATATTCTCCTGCTCAGTCTGAAGAGGAGTATTATGATGATGATGAAGAATATTATGACCCTAATCATAAGAAAAAGGTTATTACAGCAGTTGTTGTTGGTGTAGTTGTACTGATTGCGGCAATTGTTCTTCTTGTCATGAGTCTCACAGGCGGTTCAATAAAAAATTCTCATACGCTTGAAAGCTTTGTCGGCAGATCATATGATGAGCTTATAAGCTCTAATGAATATGATTATCAGTTTATTATGGAAACCGAGAAAACACAGGAAAGCGAACCTGGTTTAGTTATACGACAGTCACCTGAGGCCGGTACAAAGGTGCTTGCCGGCGGTCAGGTAACGCTTGTTGTTGCGGCTGCTGCTGAAGACATTAAAGTACCGAATCTGTATAACCTTGATGTTGACAAGGCGAAGAAGGCACTTGCACTTGAAAATCTCAACAATTACACTGTAACCTCAATCGGCAGTGATACGGTTGAAGAGGGAAAGGTTGTTTATACAAATCCTAAAGAGGGAAATGTAGTTTCTGCTGATACACAAATTACTATTTTTGTAAGCTCAGGTCCTACGACCGCAAAGATTGAACAGATTACCGTTCCTGATGTTATCGGTCTCAGACAGGAGGGCGCAAGAGCTGTTCTTGAAAAAATGGGCTTTAAAAATATTGACTTTAAAACAAGTGATGATGAGGCACCAAAGGGTATAGTACTTTCTCAGACACCTACATCCGGTGCCACTGCAACTGCTAATGACAGAATAACGATTACGATTTCTTCAGGTGTAACAACAACCACAACCAAGGAATCAAAAAATGTTTCACTCACAGTTACATTGCCTAAATGTTTTAATAATGATGGCAGTTATATTGAGGATAAGCTTGTTGTAGAGCTTGATGGTAAGGTATATCTTAGCCAAAAGGTTGAGCTTAAAGGCAACAAAGCGAATGTCAGCATAACTGTTGAAGGGGATAAGGATGTTCAGGTAAGAGTATATCTTGCAGATGCTGACCTTGTTGAAACCAAAACAATTACGGGCGGCAAAGCTGAAAATCTTTCAGTAGACTTCAGTAGCTATTCTGATAAGACGACGACAGCACCGCAGAATAATAATCAGGATACTCCCAGCCAGCCTGAAAGCAGTACTTCTGCACAATGAGGTTAATCTATGCTTGACGGAAGATTAATCAAAGGTATTGGCGGTTTCTACTATGTAGAAGCCGCTGATGCTGTTTATGAATGTAAGGCACGAGGTATTTTCAGACAGAAAAAAATCACGCCGCTTGTAGGTGACCTTGTTACAATAACTGTTAACGATAATGCTGAAAATACGCTTGATGAAATAAAGGAACGCAAAAATTCACTTGTAAGACCGCCGCTTGCCAATTTGGATCAGCTGTTTATGGTGGCATCTGTTGTCGATCCTGCAATTAATACTTTTGTTCTTGACAGGATTATCGCAATAGCTGAATATAAAAATATTGAGCCGATTATAGTTATTACTAAAATTGATTTAGACAGTTCCTATAAAAAGTATTATGATATTTATACCCAAGCAGGCTTTAAGGTTATTTTATGTGATAACAAGACAGGTGAAGGTGCTGAGGAAGTAAAGACTTTGCTGAAAGATAAGGTAAGTGCTTTTACGGGAAATACCGGTGTAGGAAAATCCTCACTGCTCAATGCAATCGACAGCGGACTTGCTATCGAAACAGGCAAAACAAGCAAAAAACTCGGCAGAGGCAAGCATACAACAAGGCACTGTGAGCTTTATAAAGTTGCAGGTGGTTACGTAGCAGATACTCCGGGTTTTTCAGCAGTTGATTTTGAACGCTGCGAAAGAATTATGAAAGACGATTTGCCATGCTGCTTCAGAGAATTTGAGCCGTATTTAACCGACTGTAAGTTCCAGACCAACTGTTCGCACATTAATGATAAGGGCTGTGCAGTTGTAAAGGCAGTGAACGATGGTGTTATAACACAGGAGCGTCACAATAGTTATGTTACGCTTTACAATGAGGTAAAGGATATTAGAGAATGGGAACTCAAATAAAGAAATGTGCCATAATCTCAGGTGCACCGGAGGATGATTTGTCATATTACAGTAAATACCTGCAGGATAGATATATTATCTGTGCTGACAGCGGGTATAAAAAATGTCTTCGCTTTGGTACTTCTCCTGATTTAATAATCGGTGATTTTGACTCATCTGAGCGACCAAATCCTGATTGTGAACTTGTTACTCTTAATCCAAGAAAGGATTATACAGATACCTTTCATTGTGTTATGGAGGCTGTCGAAAGAGGTTATAACGATATTATAATTCTCGGTGGTATCGGATCAAGACTTGATCATACATATTCAAATATATTGTCTGTTGTTTATTGCTTTGAAAGGAATATTGCCTGTTCACTTATTAATAAAAATAATATTCTTCAAGTAGTAAGCGGCGAGACTGTTATAAAAAAAGGTGATTTCAAATATTTTTCATTATTTGCCCTTTTTGAAAAATGTGAAGGACTTTCAATAATTGGTGCTGAATATGACCTTGATTGTGTAGATATTGAGCCGTCATGTCAGCTTACCCAAAGC
>JAIDVA010000076.1 GCA_029059925.1 Eubacterium sp.
AAAATATTGTTAATTTCTATTCAAATCCAAGACCTAAGAAATTAAAATATAAATATATTACTCCAAAAGCCATTGATAATTTAATAGAAAGTATAACAATAAGGTTGCTTTCAGAATTTGAAAAGAGAGAAATAAAATTGTAAAATTATATATTATAAAATTAAGAGCACTGATTTTCCAGTGCTCTTAATTATTTTAAATTTGCAATTAATATTTTGACTTACATGAATAGTTAACAGTGCCGTTAACATATCTTCTCATCGTAAAGTTTTTGCCGTTTTGTGAAACAGACAAAGATACATCAGGCGGAGTTACATTTGCATCTGTATAGAATGTACAGGTTATTACACCGCCTTCAACAGTCATTTCAATTTTAATAGGATAACCTGTATTATTTCTCCATCTGAAATCCTGTGCAGTGCCATAAATTGCAGCATCTCTTCCAAGAGGAACATAAGATACCCTCTGGCTATGCTGATGACGTTCAACTATATCAACATTAGCATACAAAGCACAGTTGAACATAGTTGAGGCTACCTGGCAAATGCCGCCGCCGATACCATCCTCAGTGGCATCACCGCCTGTGAAAATAGCAGCATTTTTATAGCCTTTAGCGGCTGTTCTGGGACCTACGACATTATTGAAAGAGAATACCTCACCAGGATATATAATAGTGCCTGAAATAGCTTCTGATGCAATGCGAAGATTCGTTGTTCTGTTAGCATTGTTTACATAATTGGAAGAATAAGTTGCGTAAACGTTTGAAAAATAGGTACCCATATAATAGCTGAGCTGACCATAATAATTCTGACCATCATAATTTCTGAAGGCTCTCACTCTTACATAATAGGTTGCATTTTTATCAATATTTCTGATTGTTTGTGTTGTATTTGATGAGCCGTAAACTACAACTGTTTTAACATTGTTTCTAAGATATACATCCGTACTGTATGCAATGACATATCCTGATGAGTTAATCGGACGCCATGAAACATTAAGGGTATTTCCGTTTTTGGTTACAGAATTCAAAGTTACACGAACAGGCGTTGTAGTAGTATTTACATAACTGCTGTAGTCACTGTAGAAATTATTTTTTCCGTCACTGCTAAAGGCTCTAACCTTGAAAAAGTAAGCGGTGCATGCAGAATGACCAGATACAGTACAGCTTGTTGTATTGGAATTAACTGTCTTAACCGGAACATAGCTGTCTTTATAAGGATCATATCTGAGGATTTGGTAGCCTGACGCACCGGTAGACTTGTTCCATGCAAGTGAAACGTCATTTTCGGTAGTATTTGTTACTCTGAGCCCTGTTACCTTTGCAGGAGCAGAACCACCTGCCATATAATAGCTCAGTGCGCCGAAATGATAGACACCATCATAAAATCTTGCTGCACGTACTCTTACATAATAGGTTGCATTTTTATCAACATTCTTTGCTGTAAACGAATTGTTTGATTCGCCATCAAGAACGGCTGTCTTAACATTATTTTTAAAGTTTATATCAGTACTGTAAACAATCTGATATCTGGTACATCTCACGGGTTGCCACTTAATATTCAGATTTGTTCCGTTTTTATTCACAGAGGTAAGTGTTACACGAATGGGAGCAGTGGCCGTGGTAACGTGGTCACTGTAATCACCGTAATAATTTATTCCGCTAGTAGTTTTATAAGCTCTTACTTTAAAAAAGTATGCCGTACAAGCAGAATGACCGGTTACAGAACAGCTTGCTGTGTTAGCATTAACTCTCTTAACCTCAACATATTTATTTGTTGCAGGATTATATCTGAGAATCTGATAGCCTGATGCAGCATTTTGCTTATTCCAGGAAAGCCATACAGTATCCGCATCTGTGTCATTAACTTTAAGTCCGCTAACTTTACCCGGAACTTCAGCACTTAATTTATAGTAGCTCAACGCACCAAAATGATAAACACCATCATAAAATCTTGCTGCACGTACTCTTACATAGTACTGTGTGTTCGGATTAACATTTTTGGCAGTGAATGAACGGTTTTCTTCACCGTCAAGAACTGCACTTGTAACATTATATCTGAAATTAATATCGGTGCTGTATACTATTTCATATCTTGTTGATCTTACAGGCTCCCACTGTACTTTAAGCTCATTACCGCATTTTGTAACTGAAGTAAGCGTTACACGAATAGGAGCAGTGGCAGTTGTTACATGATCACTATATTCACCATAACGATTGGTATTACCATCGTTTACAAAGGCTCTTACCTTAAAGAAATATGCGGTGCATGCAGAATGACCGGATATGGTACAACTTGTTGTATTAGCATTAACTCTTTTAACCTCAACATATTTATCTGTTGTAGGATTATATCTGAGAATTTGATAACCTGAAGCGCCGACTTGCTTATTCCATGAAAGCAAAACACTGTCAGCAGTAGTATCTGTTACTCTGAGACCTGTTACCTTACCGGGATCAGCAGCTCTGCTTGAATAAGCAGCTGTATTACTTTGTGCAGTTGCTGTACTGTTATCATCAGCAAACGCATTAAATGCTAAAAGTGCACAAAATACCATTACAACAGCTGACATAATAATTGATAATCTTTTTTTCATTTTTTTGAACACCTCTGAATTATTTTTGTCCGTAATAAGCATTTTTTCCATGCTTTCTTTGATAATGCTTATCAAGAAGATACTGTTCAATGCCTATATTAGAATTTTTATCAAACTGTGCAACTCTTTGAGTTCGGCTGGCCATTTTCGCAATCTCTTCAAGAATAAGTGCATTTTCAACCGCCCTAAACGGATCCTTACCCCAAGTAAAAGGTCCGTGTCTATGAATGAGAACAGCGGGACATTCGTCTGAACTTATTCCTCTTCTTTCAAACTCCTCAACAATTACCTTGCCCGTATTCATCTCATATTCAGTGTTTACTTCATCTTCCGTAAGTCCTCTTGCACAAGGTATTGCACCATTAGCAAAATCTGCATGGGTAGTGCCGTAAGCAGGAATATCACAGCCTGCCTGTGCCCAGGCGCAGGCCCATGATGAATGAGTATGAACAATACCGCCGATATTATTGAATTTTCTATAAAGCTCAAGGTGAGTAGGTGTATCGGATGATGGGTTAAGCTTTCCCTCAACCTTATTGCCATCTAAATCCAAAACAACCATATCTGATGCTTTCATAGTATCATATGGCACACCTGACGGCTTTATGACTACTAAATTTGTCTCTTCGTCAATGGCTGAAACATTACCCCAAGTAAGAACAACCAAGCCATATTTTACAAGCTGTAAATTAGCCTGAAAAACCTTTTCCTTTAACTCCTCTAACATTTTGCTATCACCTTACATTCCAAGCTTATAAGCTACATCATTATAGAATAATTCCTTTTTAAAAGAATTGATTTCAGTGTCTCTATTAATATGGATGAATTCAATACCCATA
>JAIDVA010000077.1 GCA_029059925.1 Eubacterium sp.
ATAAAATATTATACCATTGCGTTTTCATTAACAAAATTAAAGCCGTCGGCTGAAGAATCAGCTAACGGCTTTTCAATTGATAAATACTATTAAATTTTATTTGCCAAGACCCTTTTCGTCAAAATTAAATATTGTTGAAAGGATAACCTCATAGCCTGTTTTGATTGCCTTTGGCACAAGTCTGTCATAGCTGTCACGGCGGTTATGATAATAATCTGCAGGAGCAGGATCCATAGCTGCAAGACATGTTGAAGTAATACCTGCCTGTGTAAATGCAGCCGCATCTGATGAACCAAAAAATACATTTGCAAATTTAAGATTATCATGACCTGCCTCAATTGCAGAATCCATAACCAGCTGACTGAATTCGGGACTATGCTTAACCGTACCTGTCATATCTCTGCTGTAAACATTGAGATATTCAAGATCAGTTAAAGTATCAACACAAAGAATTGCAGTCTCAACACCGCTGTTTACATATTCGTCATAGTGGTCCTTAGCCCACTGCTTACAGCCTCTGAGTCCTGCCTCTTCACCATCAGTAATCATTGCACAAACCTCAGTATTCTCAAGGTCAACACCTGCCATATCAAGCATACGAAGTGCTGCTACAGCGGCATATGTGCCTGTGAGATTGTCATTTGCACCGGGTGAAATCGTTTTGAAATCGACAAAGAAGAAAAGTGTTACCATTCCGAGTGCAGTAACAAAGTGAAAATAGTAGCTGTAATTCATGATAAATTCACCAAAAGCACCCATATCAGCAAAGTTAGCAACAATTGCAATAACCGCTAAAATGAACGAAATGATTGCACCACCGATTGTCCAGCCCATAAAGATACCCATAAGCGGAAGCTTTTTGCCATAATAAATATGACGCCATTCATAAGCTGAATCAATATGACCGCTGATAATAATTCTTCTTTTAACCTCACCACTTGGCTTTCTTACGCCAAGAAGATTATGACCCTCAACCTGCTTATAAAGCGGATCAACAAAGCGCTTGTACATAAGAAATTCCATAACGGTTATGAAAAGACCTATGAAGATAACACCGCCGACAATACACTGTGCAGCAAAAAAACTGATTACATCTGTAAACACCAACACTCCACAGGCAACAACTGCAAGAATTATGGCAATTGATACAATCTTTGTCCAATGTAAAAATGCTTTGGGTGCCATTTTGTATGACTCAAAACGAGTCTCGTCACAAAATGTATCCATTTCCTTTTTAATATGCTTTTGTGCAGCAAGGCAATTTTCATTACCCGACTCACGAGGACCGTATTTTTTAATTACATTCGTAATTTCCTTTACGGTATAGTCAACATTTTCATCAATAATTGACTGCGGAAATTGTGAGAATTTCATTTTCTGTTCTCCTTAGCCTACTTAATATTTTATATGTAATGCTGTCTTTAATAAGACAATATGCTATTAATTGTATCATAACTTTTATCAAAACTCAACCATTAAAAACATTGTTTATAAACAGTTAAGGTATTGGCTAAATCAATTCAATTATGCCTTCAATATTATCAGCAAGCTGTGCACCTGTTTTCTTTAAGACATCTGTACTCTGATGCCCTGCACAAACAAGTATACAGTCACAGTCTACAGCACTTGCCACCTCATAATCATGCACAGTATCACCTATAAATACAACATCATCCGTATTAATATTGTTATCTTTTATCCATTTTTCCGCAAGCGCAACCTTGCTTACAGCGAAATTATCATCCGTTCCGATTGCACAGGAAAAAGATTTCATAATACCAAACAAATTAATCTGCTTGGCAAGTCTTTTCTTTTCGCAGGCAGAAATAACAATCTGCTCAGCACCTTTTTTGCTGATTATATCAAGAACAATATTCGTATTTGGAAAAAGCAAAGCTTCCTTTTCCTTTTCAGAATACAAACTGATATATTCCTCAGCAAGCACCTCAAACGGATGAACACTAAAATCAAATCCGATACGTTCATAATATCTTTTCACAGGAAAACAAAAAATTTCCTTATACCTTTCAGAACTGAGCACTATATCATAGCCTTTCATTTCAAGAAGCTCGTTCATCGCATCAATACATATCTGAACATCATTATATAAGGTCCCGTTCCAATCCCATATTATATATTTGTATTTCATATGAATCCTCTTTCTCATAAAACAGCAACTCAAAAAGCAGCCTGCTGCACAGACTGCTCAAAATCCAACTATCTATTTTATTTTGTAAAATCAAAGAATTTTTGTATCTACATCAACGATTCTGACAATATCCCCAGTGTAATCTTTCAATCCTACAGAAAGTTCAGCAATCCTAAAGGAATTCCGCTGATATGTTGCCTTCATAAGCACAAATTCATCATTTTCAAAAATATCCTCAACACCAAGTAATTCGCCCTGTTTATAATACAGCATACTACGCTCCCATTTCTTACTAGTTTTAGGATATAATAAAATCACTTATCTGTCAAGAAATTGCAGGATATTTTATTTTTTAGTGACAAATATTCATCATTTATAAGTCCCTAATTCAAAATTTAACATTTTTTGCTAAAAAACACCATGAACTACAGTTCGCATTTTAAAATTTCAGCATCCATATATACCTTTACAACATATCAATATCATGTTTGCAATACAAAATATAAAATAAAAATCCCTTCTCTGTGTGAGAACGGATTTTTATTTTGGTCCACCCGAAGGGACTCGAACCCCCAATCGTCAGAATCGGAATCTGAAGCATTAGCCATTATGCTACGGGCAGATAAACTGTTATAGTTATCTGGAATATATATTTTTGCTGTACGGCACAGTCTATGACTTTTATGAGAATAATCCTCTCACAGCATATATTATAATTGCACTAAAAGTTGCAGTCAAGAAAAAGATGTGTTAAAATTAAATAATAACAGATTAACTTAAAAACGTTAATAGATTAAGAGGGGAACATTATGTTAAGCTTTAAAAATGATACCTTTAAAATTATACAGATTGCAGATACACAGGAGGGCAAAAAGGTAAGTCCTGATACACTGGATTTGATTAATGCTGCACTTGAGCAGGAAAATCCTGATTTAGTCGTATATTCAGGAGACCAAATTTGGGGCAAAACCAGCTTTAAGGGCGATAAAAGCAAGGTAACTGCGGTTCTTGACACCTTGACAAAGCCTGTAAGGGACAGAAAAATCCCCTTCACAATTTGTTTCGGCAACCACGACAGACAGGTTGGTCTTACCAACGAAGAGCAATTTGAAATATACAAAGGCTTTGATTATTTTATAGGTGAAAGCACTGAGGGAATTGACGGAGTTGCAAATCACGTAATTGAAATCAAGGACGGTGACGAGCTCAAATTTCTTCTCTATCTTATCGATAGTCACTCAAGCCTTAAAATTGGCTACGACTGTGTGCACGAAAACCAGATTGAATGGTACAGAAAAACACGTGACGAGTATGAGCAGAAATACGGCAGACTTATACCATCTGTTGTGATTCAGCACATTCCGGTTTGTGAAATATTTGAGCTTCTGACTGAGGTTAAGAAAAACACCAAGGGTGCTGTAAGAGGATTCCGTACCCATGCAAACAGATTTTATATCCTGAATAAAGATAAAGTAAATCAAAACGGCTTTATGAAAGAGTCACCTGCAGATCCACAGGAAAACAGCGGTGAATTCTCTGCCTTTAAGGAAAAGGGTGAAGTAATCGGCGTTTATTTCGGACACGACCATAACAATTCCTTTAACGGCAAGGTTGACGGGATTGACCTTGGATATACACAGGGTGCAGGCTTTCACGTATACGGTCCCGGTAAGGACAGAGGTGTAAGAATTATTGAGCTGAAAAAGAACGGTACGCTTGATACATATGATTTGAGATTCAGGGATATTGTCGGCAATAAGGTTAAAGAGCCATTTAAATATGCAATGTTCCAGATTATGCCGACAAATATGTTTGATGCGGTTACAAGATTAATTAAATTTTTTGTTGGTGTGGGCATCGTTGCTGTAATTGCACTATTGCTTACCTTTTTCCTGGGATAAATTATTGTTTATATTAGGATGTTACACACCCTAATAATCCGTTTTTAATTCGGTAAATATTTTAAATTTAATTTTATGTACCATTCTTTTGTGTCGCAAAAGAACGGTACCAAGAAAACGAATCAGGGGGAAGGCATACGCCAATTCCCCCTAATAACCCCCTCTTGATGTTGTGCTGTGCGTACTTGTGCACACAACTGCACAGACAACGTTATCTTTACGTTCGTAGGGAATGATGCCCACATCGTTCCGTTTGTAGGCATATGTGTATTCGGTGTGATGTGGGAGCGTTAAAAATAGAAATACAACTGATACATTTCATAATAAAGAGCTGAAAATAATGCACCAAGAAATAAATATCGAATTAATAATTGAA
>JAIDVA010000078.1 GCA_029059925.1 Eubacterium sp.
GACAATTATTGACTTTACGGTAATCAGATGCTATATTTCATTATAGGTGATAGTATGAATGACATAAATTATGAATATAAGACCGACCGATTCAGTCCGCTGACATACAGGCATTGTGCAGGTATAAAGAACAAACCGCACTATCACAATCAAATTGAGTTATTCTATGTTATATCCGGTTCACAGACTGTAACAATAAACGGACGAACATTTGAGGCAAAAAAAGGTGACATAGTATATTGCAATCCTTATGATATACACCAATACTATTTTAGAGCAACATCATTCATTCTTTTTATCGGCATACCAACATCCTATACAACATATTTCAATTCATATACCGGCTCGGGCAGACTTGCAAAAAACCATATCAAAAAAAGTAAAATTACAAGTGAAATATATAAGGTAATGAAAAGCTTTTCTTCAGCAAAGCAGCATTCCTTTATGTACAATTTCGGCTTGGTGAATCAGCTCTTAGGTCTTCTTTTTGAATCCGTAGGTATTGAATCACAAAACAGTGTAAAATCGCAAAACCTTATACAAACAATTTTAAATTATATTAATGAGAATTACTGCAATCCTTTGACGCTGAAAAACATTGCCGAACACTGTAATTATAATCCATACTATATTTCACGAATTTTCAACAATACATTTAACTGTAATCTTAACAGCTACATCAATTTAAGACGTCTTGAGGCTCTGGTAGAGAAAAAAACGCAAAATCCCGATAAATGTATCACTGCCATAGCTTCTGAGGTCGGATTCCCTACACAACGAACTTTTTACAGAGTATTTAAAGAGGTATACGGCTGTACGCCAAAACAGTATTTTGCATCTAACCAGGATGATCTTTTTTGACAGCATCTTGCAATATGCAAACAACACTTTATAAACTAAAAAAACAGGGCCTGTGCCCTGTTTTTTTAGTTGAATTTACTTTTCAATTATCTGTGCACCGAACGGCATTAATGCAAGCTTTGCTAACTTAAACTGCTGTTTGCCGAATGGTATTCCCACTATTGTAATACAAAGCAGAGCACCCCACATAAGATGTTCCAGTGCAAGCGGAATACCTGAAACGAGTATCCAGATAATATTCAGAAGCAGAGATACTGCACCGCCGCCGTATTCAACCTCTTTTTTAAACGGGAAAAAACTTACGGATGCAAGCTTAAAGCACTGCTTGCCGATTGGTATGCCAACAATTGTTAGGCACCAGATACAGCCTGTCAAAAGCCAGCTAAGTCCGCTGAATACGCCGCCGAATATAAACCATAAAAAATTACCGAATGATGACATATTTATTTCTCCTTTCAAACACGAATTCCTAAAAATCACATATAATTCAGCCTATTCCTGTATTAACGATTTGTTTCGAAATGAATATCGGAATTATACTTTTTATTATTAATTTCTTCCTTGATTTTCATAATCTCTTCAATGTCAATATCATAGCAGTTTGCAATTGCAAGAACATAGTAAATGATATCCCATAGCTCTTCATCAATTGTCCCTTTGATATTATCAGTATCCTTGAGCGTAACATCCTTTCTCATCGCCCTTGAAAGCTCACCAACCTCCTCAGACAATTTCAGAAAATAATCTTTTTTTAGTTTTGGGTTGTAATCTTTCGCCTTTATGTAATTCTGCAGATATTTTACCGTAGTCTTTCCATCCATAACCGTTCTCCTTTTTTATTTTTCGTTATGGCTTTTTAGCTAAATACAAATCTATCGTATCATAAATATTTATCTTTCCGCCAACACTGTCAATTGCCCGTCTCATATCATTTTCAAAGCAAGTTTTTATGGAGGATTGCAGTATTCTGTGGTCAGAATATGTATTAATCAAATGCAGATATTCATCTGTTGATAAGGTACGCACCCTGTGAAAAAGATGATATTCCACATCTGTAAAACCATAAGTTTTCAATTCGTCTGCATATTTTACACACTCATCCTCGCAAAACTCAATTTGCTTTTCATTTGACGGACGATATTTGTTATATACAGCCTTGCTTGCAATATTTGTTTTATCATTGTCACGATTAGGGAACGGATGATTCCAGAACAAAGCCAATACCCCGCCTGATTTCAAGCAACTCATAACCTTATTATACTTTTTAGGAGTGGGCAGCCAATGGAATGCAGTCGCACTGTAAATCAAATCATAAGTATCGGAATTAATGGGATGATGAATAAAATCATCATGAATAACACTAAAATTTTTAGCATCACTATACTTATCTGCAACAAAAGAACTCAGTCTGTTGCCAAGCTCAACCGCTGTAACATTGCATCCAAATTTCAAAAAAGGCTCTGTCGCCTGCCCCGTTCCTATACCGATTTCCAGCAATCTGCTGTCCGAATTCAGGGTGCAATATGAAAATATTTTTTTATACAATTCATTTGGATAGGTTGGTCTGTATTTATCGTAATTGATTTCATCCTCATTAAAGGTTAATCTTTTATCCATATTCATGACCCAAAAGCTTTTTCAAAAGTGCCTCACAACCGTCATAGATATCGCGGTAGGCAATATCAAAACGCCTTGAATACCATGGATCGGCAACATCACCGCCGCGGTCTGTATAATCCATCAGCTTACTTATTTTATTGTCACCATCACCACCGAAAATCCTCATCATATTGCGGATATTGGCACTGTCCATACCCATGAAATAATCATATTTTTCATAGTCACTTTTTTTCAGCTGAACTGCCCTTTTACCATCGCAGGACAAGCCATGCTTTGCAAGCTCTGCTTTTGCAGGAGGATAAACCGGATTGCCTATACCATTCCATATTTCCTCTGTACTTGTTGCTGATGACGAAATAGTAAATTCTTTTTCAAGCCCTTGCTTTTTGACCATATCTCTGAAAATAAATTCAGCCATTGGTGAACGGCATATATTGCCGTGGCATACAAACATAATTCTAATCATATAACAAATGTATCATTTTACAGGTTCTTTGTCAACAAGCAAAAATAATAACGCAAATGGCGGTTAGCAACAAATGTTGCTAACCGCTGTTTTTTGTGATATTATGAGTTTATCATAATAAAGTGAGGAATGTTATGAAACAGATATGTGAAATAACTGACAAAGACATCTTAGACCGTGACGGATATTCAAATGCAAAGCCACGACTTACTGCACGTGCAATAGTAAAGAATAAAGAGAATATGTATGCAATTATGTACAGCGAGGACTTTGATTTTTATTCTCTCCCCGGCGGAGCTGTTGAGGAGAATGAAGATATCTGTCTTGCTCTGAAACGTGAAATAGCAGAAGAGACGGGATGTACCTGTGATAGAATTGAAGAATTGGGATATGTTTATGAAAACAGAGGTCACTGTGATTATACACAAATTTCATATTATTTTGTTGTAACAACAAATGATACAATCCTAAAACCGGTTTTTACCGATGATGAAAATGCACACAGAACAAGTGTTAGCTGGTACACACTTGATGAAGCAATAAAACTTATTGCCTCACCCATTTATGATAAGGTTCAGAGGAAATTTCTGCAGGCAAGAGATATTGCCGCATTGAAAGAATATACAAAAAATAATCTTATGGAGTAAAAAATGATTTTTGATAAAATGGATAACATATCCGACTATTATGACGAGTTGCCCCTGCTGACAAAGGTTAAGAAATTTGTTGATGATTTCAACAAGAATAAGCCGGCTGACGGCACATATGAAATTGACGGCAAGCGAGTATATGCTATGATACAATCATACCGCACCAAGCAGCAGACAGAGGAAATGATGTTTGAGGCCCACAAAAAATATATTGATCTGCAGTATATTGTAAGCGGTATAGAAAAAATACGCTGGGCAAGGCTTGACAAGGTTGACCTTGTGGAAGAGAACTACACATCGGGCGGGGACATTGCTTTTTATGAGGGTGATGCAATGTTTGACTTTACATTGACAAAAAACACCTTTTTACTGCTCTGTCCGCAGGACGCACATCTGCCGGGACTGAGTGCTGACAAGGATGTCCATGTAAGAAAAATCGTATTTAAAATTGAAGCAGAATAATAAATATAAAGGAGAAAGATTATGTTATTTATTGAATATCCCAAATGTTCAACCTGTCAGAAGGCGAAAAAATGGCTTGATGAAAGCGGCTTTGCGTATGAAAGCAGGCACATAAAAGAAGAAAAACCATCTTTCGATGAGCTTAAGGAATGGTATGAGCAAAGCGGTATGCCGCTTAAAAAATTCTTTAATACAAGCGGATCGATTTATAAATCAATGGGATTAAAGGATAAGCTGCCGACAATGAG
>JAIDVA010000079.1 GCA_029059925.1 Eubacterium sp.
GGTATATAAGTCTAAGGTTGATGACTTTGTTGATACCAAGGCCTCTGTTTTGGGTGAATATGTTGCATCGAAGCTTGAAATGGCTGAGGAAGAACAGCTTATTTATATGGCTGTACTCAGCGAATATACGGGTTATATGATTTTTGTTTTTGAAAATGGTAAGCTGGCGAAGGTTGATATGTCAGCTTATGCGACCAAAACAAATAGAAAAAAGCTTATCAATGCTTATTCATCAAAAGCTCCGCTTGCACAGGCAATTTATATTAAAGAGGATACTGATATTGTTTTGTGCTCATCAAGCGGAAGAATGCTGCTTGTTAATACTGCAGGGATTCTCCCCAAAACAACGAAGGACACGCAGGGTATTGCGGCAATGAAGCTTAAAAAGACGCATAAAATTACATCAATTCATTTGTATAAGCAGGGAGAATTTGAAAAAGAATGGCGCTTCAGAGCTAAAAATCTGCCGGCTGCGGGTGCTTTGCCGAGTGAAAATGATGTTGCAGAGCAAATGACTTTCTAATAAATTAAAAAAGTACTTGCATTATTTGCCTGCTTATGATATAATCCATTAGTAATTTATCGAAAACGGAGGAATTAAAATGTCCTGGTATCACTATGTATTCGGTGCTGTATTAATTTTAGCATCTATTATTATAACAGTTGTAGTTCTTATGCAGGAGGGACGTTCACAAAACCTTTCAGGTGCAATTGCCGGCGGTGCTGAGACTTTTCTTGGCAAGTCAAAGGGCAGAACTGTAGAAGCAAAGCTTGAAAAAATCACAAAATGGTTGATTGTTGGATTTTTTGTTGTTGTCCTTGCAGCATTTCTTGTATTTCTTTTTATAGGATAAGATTTTTAAGAATTAACCTTGCGTAATGCAAGGTTAATTTTTTTGGAAAAGATATTGAAGTATGACGTATATTATTTTTGACTTAGAGTGGAATAATGCTTATAACTATAAAATTCAAAAGGGTATGAATGAAATTATAGAAATAGGCGCAGTTAAACTTAATAATAATCTTCTAATTGTTGATCCTTTTAAGCAGCTTATCAGACCCCGAATGGGTAAAAAGCTTGGCAGTAGATTTAAGAATCTGACCAATATCACTATGGCTGAAATTAACGAATTCGGTATTGATTTTGATGATGCATTTTCAGATTTTGCAAGATGGAGCCAAGGTGAAAATACAGTTTTTTTAAGCTGGTCTCAAAG
>JAIDVA010000008.1 GCA_029059925.1 Eubacterium sp.
GATATGACTATTGGAGAAAAAATCAAATATCTAAGAAATCGACAAGGAATAACTCAAGAAAAATTGGGGGAATTATCTGGTATAAATATGATTTCAATAGCAAGATATGAAAAAGATAAAACTATTCCCAAACCTCAACAAATAGAAAAACTTGCCCGTGCATTAAATGTTGGTTATTTTGCTATTGGAGACTTTTCTGGATATATTAGATTAAAAACAAAGGGTGATTTAATCGGTCTGATAATACTGCTTTGTAAAAATAATCTTATTAGTATAAAAGGTGAACGCAGTATTTCAGACGATATGATTAGTGCTGATACTGCTACAATTAAAATAAATCCAATCATAACTCAGTTTTTTAAAGTAAAAAATGAAACCAACGATTTAAATGCTTCTAACATAGCTTATTTTTTTGATAACAACGATATATTGTACGACATATTAAAGTGGGAAAAGCGAAATTACAGTCTAAATAGATTTAAAAACAGCCTGATAGATGATAGCACTTCAAATGCTATTGATACATTAAATTATTTAACGGACCAAATTGAGAGATACGAATTAGAATTACAGCAATCTACCGAATTATTGAAAGATTTGCAATAAATATAGTCAAAACATAGTCATAGACAAAAAGAAAAATCCCGAAACCCTTATAAATAAAGGATTTCGGGATTTTGTTATATCATTCCCACTCTGCAGTACCTGCCTGATTTGATACATATTCTGCATTTTTGCGGTAATCAAGACGGAATATTCTATCGCCGTTACCGTCATAAAGAGCAGCCATAAGGAGCGTGCCGTTCTCTTTTACCGCCTTTAATCTGTTCTCGTTATCGTAGGTGTAATCTCTTACCTTTTCTGTATCATTGCAAGTGGTATTCTTGAGATTGCCGTTTTCATCATAAGTTAATACAATATGTATCTGCTTGTCATCATCACAGTCACTTTCAATATCTGTTATCTGACTGTTGTCATTGTAGGTATACTGAATATTACAGAGTGCCTTGTCACCGCTTGTTTTGACTGCGCTTAAGCGGTTGCCTGCACCGTCATAGGTGTATACCATTTCCGTTTCTTCAACAAACTGATTGTTTTCGGTAACTAACTGTGATACCTTTACAAGCTGTGCACGCTCGTCATATTCATACTGGCTTGTTTCAATGCGTTTGCCTGTCTTTGCAACCTCGCCTGTGATAAAGCCTGATGCGTCATAAGTATAGGCAAATGCAGATAACTCTTCACTGATATTGTAATATGGATTCTTACCCATATTCACAACCTTGATAACATTGCCCATATCGTCATATTCAATGGTTGAATATGTATTGTTCGGTCTTGTTACCCTGGTTATGTTGCCGTATTTTTAGTTTTTCACAAAGCAGAGTGGTTGCCCACTCTGCTCCGTTTTTGTACAGCAAAATCTTTATTTATGTTTATGATTAATTATAGACTATATTATTGTCTTCAAGATATTGATCCATTTGCTTTTCAAATATCTCATTTTCTTCATTAGAAAATCCCAAGAAATATATTCGTTTAACTTGGCTTAAATTAAACATATAATTTTCTTTCGGATTCACCAAACCTTGGGGATAGAGAACAGCAGTATATTCAAATTTAACATCAGGATTATTTCTATCTTGCTGTATACGACCAATTATCATAGCTTTTTGCTCAGAGCCCTCTAAACTAACAACTGTTCCTAATGGTAGCCATTTTACTGTATTGAGTATTTCATTAGATTCTTCAATGGTTAATTCTTCGTTATTCATATAATTTTTCTCCTTATCTATTTGATGAGTACATCCAACAAATAAACAACAAACATTTATAAATATTAAAGTAATTAATAAAAATTTTTTCATTTTTACTCCTTCCAGTTGGCTAATTCGGATAAAGAAAAATACAAATTACAATTTTCACAATAATAGCATGTCAAAATAGTATATTCTTTAACTTCATCATCAAATAATGTGGCTACTTCTGAGCCGGACTTTTCCATATGTGTATATCCATTAAACTCTGATTTAGAAGAGTGATTTAGTTTTTCTTGACATATTGGACACTTTTTTCTTTTGAAAAATCTATAAAATAATTCTTTTGGTGAAAAAGAAACTGTATATAAACTTCCAAATTCAAAATTCTTACTCAAT
>JAIDVA010000080.1 GCA_029059925.1 Eubacterium sp.
ATTATTTTTCTTGCCTTTTCAATCTGTTTGTCAACGCTTTTTGCACTTGGCCCGCCGACAACAAGTCTGTCATTGACACATTTTTCAAGATTGATTGCTGTGTATACGTCTTCATCAAAAATGTCACACACGGCCTTGTATTCTTCAATCGGAAGAGTTTCAAGAGTTAAGTTCTTATCAATACAGAGTGCAACCAGCTCACCTGTAGCTTTGTAGGCATCACGGAAGGGGAGTCCCTTTCCAACAAGATAATCGGCGCAGTCAGTAGCATTGATAAAGCCTTTAGCAGCGGCATTGCGCATATTTTCCTTAAGCACGGTCATCGTATCAACCATCGGAGTGAAAGCATTAAGACACATTTTAACGGTGTCAACCGCGTCAAAAATTGCCTCCTTGTCCTCCTGCATATCCTTATTATATGCAAGTGCAATGCCCTTCATAACGGTTAAAAGTGTAGTCAAATCACCAAAAACCCTTCCGCTCTTGCCGCGTACAAGCTCTGCGATATCTGGATTTTTCTTCTGCGGCATAATGCTTGAACCGGTTGAAAAGGCATCATCAAGCTCGACAAACTTGAATTCCCAGCTGCACCACATGATAATTTCTTCACTGAATCGTGAAAGATGCACCATTATAATTGACAGTGTAGATGCAAGTTCAATGCAGAAATCACGGTCTGATACGCCGTCAAGGCTGTTTGCTGATACCTCATCAAAGCCGAGTAAATCGGCAACCATGTTTCTGTCAAGCGGGTATGTT
This sequence comes from Eubacterium sp., assembly GCA_029059925.1. Taxonomy (GTDB): domain Bacteria; phylum Bacillota; class Clostridia; order Oscillospirales; family Acutalibacteraceae; genus Eubacterium_R. Next base: position 760 of record JAIDVA010000080.1, read on the forward strand.
GTGCCTGCAAGTGCACCGCTGCCGAGAGGCAGAACATTCATCCTTTTTTTAACATCCGAAAGTCTGTCAAGGTCTCTGCAAAGCATTGCACAGTATGCCATAAGGTGATGAGCAAAGGTAATTGGCTGCGCTCTCTGAAGATGGGTATAGCCCGGCATAATGGTATCCTTGTTTTCCTCTGCCTTGGTGCAAAGTACTTCTATAAGCTCCTTGAGTTTAGTGCTGATTTCATCGATTTCTTTTTTCAGCACCATTCTTATGTCGAGCGCAACCTGATCATTTCTTGATCTTGCAGTGTGCAGTCTTTTTCCTGTTTGTCCGAGCCTTGCGGTTAATTCACCCTCAATAAAGGTATGAATATCCTCAGCCTCCACATCAATTGCAAGCTTGCCTGTTTTTATATCATTATATATTTCACTCAGACCCTGAACAATTTTGTCGCTCTCGCTCTTTTCAATAATGCCTGTTGCGCCAAGCATAGTTGCATGTGCAATGCTGCCCTTGATATCCTCCTCATACATTCTGCAGTCGAATTTTATTGAGGAATTGAAATCGTTGGTTTCTTTTGCAAGCTCCTTCTTGAACCTGCCTTTCCATAACTGTGCCATATATTTACCTTTCAGATTGGTGATTATAGTGTGAGGGAGAGGCTGTGTGCCTCCCGAAAAATTTAAAACAATGCGGGAGGGGATGGAACCCCTCCCACAAC
>JAIDVA010000081.1 GCA_029059925.1 Eubacterium sp.
AACGCAACAGCAGATTACACACTGCTCTCAATCGTAAAGACAAAAACAAATTATTCCTTGATGCCAACCTTTAATGACTATGAGAAAGGTCCGCTTGTTATTGATGATGACGAGCGCATACTGATGAATCCTTATAAAAAAGGTGAGCTTGCTCAAATCATCAGAGATTTCATTCAGGTTTATGTGAAGGCAAATATTTTCTATAAAGAAATTCAGGAGCTTGAGGAAGAAAAGAAAAACAAAAGCAGCGATAATTAATATATGAAAAGCATAACAATAAGCAGTAATGACGCAGGTCAAAGGGTTGACAGGCTTATTCTAAAAACCTTTGACAGGCTGCCCAAATCCTTAATGTTCAAGGAAATACGAAAAAAGAATATCAAGGTTAACAAAAAAAGATGCACTCCCGAACAGGTACTGCGCGAGGGCGATATTCTCGAACTATATCTTAAAGATGAGGTTTTGCACATTAAAGAAAAGCATTATGATTTTCTGAAAGCATCAACTGAGCTTGATATCATATATGAGGATGAAAATATAATTCTTCTGAATAAAAAGGTTGGTATACTCTGCCACCCTGACGGCAAGGATTATATTGATAATCTTGTTGCCAGACTGAAAAGGTATCTGTTTGAAAAGGGTGAATGGAATCCGGACAGTTCTGCCTTCACTCCTTCACTTGCAAACAGAATTGACAGAAACACAGGCGGTATTGTTATCGGTGCAAAGAATGCACAGGCACTGAAAATCATTAACGATAAAATCAAAAGCCGTGAAATCGAAAAATATTATTTAACGGTTGTTCATGGCAAAATGCCGAAAAAAAGTGAAGTGCTCACAGCCTATCTCACTAAAAATGAGAAAAAGAATATGGTTACTGTAACGGATAATCAGATTAATGGTTCGAAGCAGATTATTACGCAATACACAGTGCTTGATTATAAGGAAGATGCGTCTTTATTAGAGGTTAAACTGCTGACAGGCAGAACGCACCAGATAAGGGCACATCTGGCACATATCGGTCATCCGCTCTACGGTGACGGAAAATACGGTATTGATAAAGGCAGATACCGACAGGCACTTTACAGCTATAAGCTGAAGTTCAGCTTTAAAGACGAAAATGCACTCAGCTACCTTAACGGCAAAATTTTTCAGGCTGAAAATATTCAGTTATTAAATGACTATAACATTTGAAAAGATGTCCCCTGCCTCTGTAAGCGGCGGGTAACACCTTTTTCCTTGGGCTGGAGTCATAATTTCCTGCCCAAACGGGCTACGCCCTTGACAAATGTTGATATTCGGGCATTGCCCGCAATTAAAGGAGAGAAAATTCAATGAAGGATAAATTCATAAAAATCATTTCACCCATTCAGCTGGCAGTGGTCGGTATTCTTGATATTGCAGTTATTGCATACCTGATTTTTGCTATTGCAAAGCTTATCCATAATCCAAAGACATCCATCATATTTTTCGCCGCAGGTGTAGCAGTTGCACTTGTTGTTGCAGTTCTTGTAACCAAAGAGGTGTTGACAAACGGTGTTATTTTCCATGATGATGAGCTTGAATTCACAGGTATGGACAGTGATAATATCTTCGATTATAACGACATTATTAAGGTTGAAACCGAAAAGGATGAAAAGCCGAGCTTTGTCAAAAATTTTGTTGACAGACAATCTAAGATTATATTAACATTAAAGGATGAAAAGGTGGTCACAATCAATATTGGTATCACAACAAAGACTACACTTGAAAAAATCGGCGATGAAATAAAAAGAAGAATCCCGGAATTGCCGCAGGACAAAATTGTTAATAACGAACCGAAATCCGATGAATAATCATCGGATTTTTATTCTTTGCTGAAGAGACAATAATGAAAAAGGAGTTGCCGGGCAACTCCTTTTTTTATAAACTATTGTTTATCGTAGGGGCGAACATTGTTCGCCCGTGAGCACAACGATAATATTGGTGGGCGCAAAAAATGCGCCCCTACAAATCACGCAATCTACACTTTCGTAGGGTGTGATGTGAACCCTTTTGTCACTGCGTGACATTTCCCCTGACAGGGGAA
>JAIDVA010000082.1 GCA_029059925.1 Eubacterium sp.
TCAGTATATACAGCGCTCATTGCACTGCGTGCAGCAGCAAGTGCACTTTCATATTCTGATTTTGCCCCAGGACAACCATCTGCTTTATCAACAGCGGCATTATCAGTAATTGCTTGTCGGAGATTCTTATAAGCTTCTGAGTCAGTATCTCCTGCAGTAGCCTTATCAGCAGCCTCAACAGCTTTTTTTATAGAGTCTGCACAAGCCTCAACTGCCTGTGCTGTGTCTGAGCTATAATCATAATCATTCGGATTAACGGCTGTAGCAATATTATAAGCTTCAAATAAATCAGCCAAGCCACCTTCACGATAATTTGAAACATTTGGTACAGATTTTGGATAATTAACTATTTTTTCTCGCAATGGGCTATAGTTTATGACATAAATTGTAGAATTATCATTTACAGCATCACTGCCAACATGGTCTTTATTAGGTGTTGAACTTTCACCAGCATAAGCTGTCCAAGAAAGGTTTTTGTAAGTTTTATAATATGTGTTTTCCCAAGAAATATTAGTATTAAACAAAAGAATATTAGAATAGCCGTGCCAATTCTCATCTCTTAAATTTGGTCCGGAAACAAAAGTGTTAGCATCATGACCTACACGACTTGTACCATTATATCTATCACTAAAGTTCCAAGCAGCACCACCATCGCTATGCCATTGATCAGCTAAATATAAATCAGTAGTATCAGGATAACACGAGTAAAGATAATGATCTCTTTTACCACCCACAGCATTCTGATAGTCCGTAAAAGCCATAACCGGCATTTTGGGCTGTGTTATACCATCATAAAACATAACAGTTTCATTATAACCAATTTGTACGTTTGTTCTACAAGTATAAGTTACACCCCAAGTTTTCCATTGATTTGTTATAAATGTAAAATCTGCTGAAGCAAACGCATTTCGCCTATTACTACACAATATATTAGCATATGCACTTTCAGGTACTGTGCCACCATCAAAAGAAGGTATTGGATTAGCAACAGGAGTTGGGATTTCCCACTTATCCATAGAAAGCATTGCACCATCAAGAGCAGCGGCTGCACCTGATATATCAACGTCTTTATTAGCGCCGTATTCATAAGCATCATATGCTTTCTGACACTGAACATATGCTTCATAAGCATTGCCTGCATTTGTGTATACAGTGCCATCGGAAATAATTTGCTCAAATTTAGTCATAAGTGTTTCTAAATCTTTTAATGAATAAGTACTATCGGCAGCTGTGGCGATGAACGTGCCTAGCGGAATGCTGGTAACCAGCATTATTGCTGAAAGCAATAATGCAAAAATTTTCTTAGAACCTTTCTTCATATAAACTTCAACCTCCAAAAAGCCAGAAACTTGGGAACAAAAACACTTAATCGTGTTAAAGACAGCTGTACCCAATTTCTATTTAATCGCACATATTATAACACAATAATCGAATTAGTCAATATAATATGCATGTTTTTTGATGAGAAAATTTAACAATTTCGATATAAAAAATTGAGCAAAATACACAACATTTTGTAGATGATGAAAAGTGAGACACAATACGCATCTCTTGATTTGTTATTTATACACAGCAACAACGGACTCTGCCTTTTGTGTTATCATATCAACAAGTTCGGGAGGTGATTGAACGCATACAGCAGAGCCGTACTGCATCAGCCATGACACAAGACCATCACTAAGTGTCGCATGAACTGTTGTTTTAAAATGTTCAGTATCATGGTAACTGAGAGGTATTGAAACACCAAAACGATCAAGCATTTCTTCAAGCAAATTATAATCACATATCAGTGAAACCTCGCAGTCCTCACCTGAAAACATATTGAACATCTTCGAGCTGTAATCCTGTGTATTGAATTCACTTGTATAGGTACTTACCTCTGATATATGACGTGCATTTTCTTTTAAAATACGAAGCTTTTTCATACGATCAATACGAAGATTCATCAGATTATCATATTTTTCATTATTACATACAAGATAATAGTGATCATCCTTCCATATCAGAGCATATGGCGAAACCCTAAAACTTTTATCAGTAAATTTCCTGTTTTTCCTAAAATCAACATTGCGTCGTCTGTATGTAAATGAAACCTTACGCCTTTGAAGGATGGCATCGTGAAGGTTGTCAATGATAATATAAATCTCCTCATTGTCGCACTTTGATGCAGTCGGATTTACATAGACTTGACTTACAAGAGACTTAGCCTGTTCCTCTGAAACAAGAGATTTAAGCTTTTCAACAAGTGCCGCTGTCTTTTTAGGTGTAATAAATCCGGCACTTGTTACAGCGT
>JAIDVA010000083.1 GCA_029059925.1 Eubacterium sp.
TTAAATATAAAATATTTACCGAATTAAAAACGGATTATTAGGGTGTGTAACATCCTAATATAAACAATAAATTATTAATCCTTGCTCCCGATTTCAACGCAATAGGTTTTGTGATTACATTTTGGGCAGATCAGCTTTCTTGTTTTTGGTGTATGCTTAGAAAAAAACATTTCTTTTTTACTTGGCTTGAACACAGTGTGACAGTCAGGGCAGATATATGACACCTCATTGTGGTACATATTAAACAGCCATATTCCAAGAACAGTAACAACCACCATACCCACAGCAAACGGAATCCATATTCCTTTAACAATCCAAAGAACAATTGTGGAAATCTCAATTGCATCCATAAGAATGCCTACAACAATCATTTTGGTTCTTGCTTTTTTCAGTTTTTTGTTGTTTTCCATTGCAGTTATTATGTCATTTATAGATTCAACAGAAAATGATTTTGAATTTTTCACTTCATTCAGCAGCTCCTGTGCACAGTCAAGCCTGTTCTTTTGTGCTGTTATATCATTTTTGATTGCGATTATCTGTTCGGTCAGTATTGCAGAAATAACATTTTCACAGTTTTCTTCACGGAAAATATCTGCAATATTATCGATTGATATTCCTATTGATCTCAGATAGCAGATGATTTTAAGTCTGCTCAAATCATCATCGTTGTATAAGCGTCTGCCACCCTCGCTCAATTCGTTTGGCACAAGAATTCCTCTCGTATCGTAGTATTGCACTGTGCGCACGGTAGTGCCGCAAAGCTTTGCCATTTCGCCTGTTGTGTATTTTGACATAATTGCTTCACCTCCTTACGCTCCCTATTTTATAGTATTACGCAGCGTAACAAGCAATAGGTTACGTAAGATGATTTTTATTATTTTTAAAAAATTTTGAATTTTTAGTTATTTTAATCCTATCGCGGTGTGATGCGGACATCGCACCCTACGAAAGTAAAGATAATGCGGCCTGTGCCGCTGTGTGCGCGAGTACGCGCGGGCACAACATCAAGGGGGGTTATTAGGGGGAATTGGCGTATGCCTTCCCCCTGATTCGTTTTCTTGGTACCGATCTTTTGCGACTCAAAAGAATGGTACATTTAATAAAAAGGATTATTAGGGTATGTTATATCCTAATGCTAAACTAGAATTTATATTATCCAATCAATTTTGCTTTCTTACAATATCATATTCACTGCCGTCAGGGCGGAAATATCGGCAGGTTTTATTTTGCTCCTGCATAAGACGTACATATTCATCCTCATCAAGTGTGAGGGAGCAAAAGCTTTCGTCCGTTTCATCGTCATATTCATTATACCAGCATTTTTCGCAAAGGCTATCCATTGTCAGTCACATCCTTTTTTTAATCGAGGGCAACGCCCGAACATCAACATTTGGTAAGGGCACAGCCCGTTACAGCAGGAGATTATAACTCCTGCTGTAAGAAAAAGGTGTTACCCGTCGCCTATAAAGGCGGGGGGACATCTTTTCAAATGTTATATTCAAAAACAATAAACTCAACAGTCAGTTCAAGCTCGGTTACATGATCAAGCTTAGCTTTGTTATTTTCACTTGTTCTGTAAAAATATGGTGTCATTGAAAAAAGCGTTTTCAAATCCTCTTTCGGAATTTTTACCTTATCGGTGATTTTTGTTTTTGACATCAGCCTGAGTTTTTCTGTTTTCGGTGGTTCTTCATCATTTTTATATGGTGTATCATAGATAAGCTCTTTCATTTCCCAAAGATGATTTTCACCGCCGACTACGGAATAAAGTGTTCCGTCCGTTTTTAATATGCGTGAAAATTCTTTTTCATTGAACGGTGCAAAAAGATGCAGTGCTGTATCAACACTTTCACTTTCAATAGGAATAGATGATAAATTTGCAACAAAATAGTTGTTCTCTTTTTTACTCTTCGACGCAAGGCGTATCATTTCCTTGCTGATATCAAAGCCATACAGTTCGCCGTCATAATCGTCGTAATATCCCTCGCCGCAGCAGATATCAAGCACTGTGCCGTGCATTTTTTCCTTAAGATAATTCTTAAGACAATTATAATAACCCTTTGCAAGCAGGGTGTGGCGAGCCCTTGCCGACTCCTTGCTGTCACCTGTTTTGTCACCGTTTTTTGAGCCTAAAAGCAGATTGACATACCCCTCCTTTGAAAAGTCAAAGGAATGATTGGCTGTGCATTTCAGAGAATTGCCTGTTTTATTCAGTTTTTCACCGCATACAGGGCAGATAAGAATGGACATATGTTACCTCAAACAATTTTGTATTACAGATTAAATGTTAATATCAAGCTCAATCGGACAATGGTCGGAGCCGAAAATATCCGTGTGAATTTTTGCATCTGCAAGCTTATCATTAAGTGCTTTTGAAGTGATGAAATAGTCAATTCTCCAGCCTGCATTCTTTTCTCTTGCCTTGAACATATAGGACCACCAGCTGTAGATACCTTCAGCATCAGGATAAAAATACCTGAAGGTATCGGTAAAACCGCTGTCAAGCACGGCAGAGAGCTTTTCTCTTTCCTCGTCCGTAAAGCCTGCGTTTTTGTGATTTGTTTTTGGATTTTTCAAATCGATTTCTTTATGTGCAACATTCAGATCGCCGCAGTAAATTACAGGCTTTTTCTCTTCAAGCGAAAGGATATAGCCTTTAAAATCCTCCTCCCACTGCATACGATAGTCAAGTCGTTTCAGTTCACGCTGTGAATTGGGAACATAGACAGTAGCAAAGTAGAAATCATCAAATTCAAGGGTAATCAGTCTGCCCTCGTTATCGTGTTCGGCTATACCCATTCCGTATTTTACGTCAATCGGTTCACGCTTTGTAAAAATTGCAGTGCCCGAATATCCCTTTTTCTCGGCATAATTCCAATAACAGTAATAGCCTTCGGGGGCAAAATCAATTTGTCCCTCCTGCAGCTTTGTTTCCTGCAGGCAGAAAATATCAGCATCAGATTCGCTGAAGAATTTTCCAAAATCCTTGTTCATACAGGCACGCAGGCCATTAACATTCCATGAAATCATTTTCATAATTTGTCACCTATAGCAAATGAAAGAATAACTTTATTGTCAAAGCTATTCTTTCACATTTTTTCTTATTTTATTTGATATTAGTGGTGGAAAAGTCTGATTCCTGTCATAGCCATTGCAATGCCGTAGTGATCACAGCACTCAATAACAGCCTCGTCTCTTACTGAGCCGCCGGGCTGAGCAATGTATTTAACACCTGAACGAACTGCTCTTTCAATATTATCTTCAAATGGGAAGAATGCGTCAGAGCCGAGCGCAACATCTGTCATCTGCTCGTGCCAAGCATCCTTTTCCTCCTTGGTAAACGGAGCAGGACATTCTGTGAAATATCTCTGCCATACACCGTCCTTGAGCAAATCCTCATATTCGTCAGAAATATAAAGGTCGATTGCATTATCAGCATCACATTTACGGATACCATCAATAAACGGAAGATTGAGAACCTTTTCATTTCTTCTCAGCCAGAGCATATCAGCCTTGTTGCCTGCCATACGTGTGCAAAGGATACGGCTCTGCTGACCTGCGCCGACACCGAGAGTCTGTCCGCCCTTAGCATAAACAACTGAGTTTGACTGTGTGTATTTAAGTGTAATCATGGAAATAAGCAAATCAATCTTTGCGATTTCAGGAATTTCCTTAACTTTGGTAGGCATATCGTCAAACAAATCCATAGTGATTTTAGCATTGTTGCGCTTTTGCTCAAACTTAATGCCGAATACCTGCTTGGTCTCCATTTCCTCAGGAACATAATCTGCATCAATTTTGATGATAAGGAAGTTTCCTCTTCTTTTGCTCTTGAGAATTTCAAGTGCCTCATCTGTATAGGATGGTGCGATAATACCGTCGCTTACCTCTTTAACAAGGAACTTTGCAACAGATGCGTCACATTCGTCACTGAGTGCAGCAAAGTCACCGAAGGATGACTGTCTGTCACAGCTTCTTGCACGAACATATGCCTGTGCAATAGGTGAAAGCTCAAGATCTTCAGGTACCATACAAACCTTTCTGTCAATCTCGTCAAGCGGCTGAGCAACAGCTGCACCTGCCGGTGAAACGTGCTTAAAGGATGCTGCACTTGCAAGACCGGTAGCCTCTTTAAGCTCTTTTACAAGCTGCCATGAATTGAAAGCATCTAAAAGATTAATATAACCTGCAGCACCATTTAAAATTTCAAACGGCAGTTCCTTGCCGTCCATATGGATTTTTGCAGGATTCTGATTTGGATTACAACCATATTTAAGCTTATACTCTGTCATATTCTCGTCCTCCAATAAAATAGTTTCATTTTATCAATATTGATATTTTATACTATTAGATTGAAAAAAGCAAGGCGCAATGTTAAAATAGAGTAGCAATAGATTAAAATTAATAGAACAATGTTTATTATTTGTTTTATTCGGAGACAGATATGACAGGAATTTTAGTGGTTAATCACTTTTTAAACAGCAGTAAATTTAATGAGCTTCATACGCATTTGATTACCTGTGCAAAAAACAGGAATATTGATTTAAGCCTTAAAACAAATCTTGAGCTTGCCACACAGGATGCGCAGGCTGATTTTGTGCTGTTCTGGGATAAGGATATTAACCTTGCAAAAAGACTTGAAAAAAACGGCCTGCCGGTTTTTAACTCGTCACGCTCAATTGCACTTTGTGATGATAAAGCAAGCACCTATATTGAGCTGGATGGTATTGTCCCTCAGCCCAGAACGCTTGTTGCTCCAAAATGCTTTTTTAAGTCCGATATGTCGGAATTTGTTGAGAATGCGATAAATATACTCGGCTTGCCGTTGGTATTTAAGGAGTGCTTCGGCTCCTTTGGTGAGCAGGTCTATTTATGTCGTAGTTTTGATGAGATTATCAGTCATATCAGTGAAAAGCCGTTTATCCTGCAGGAATTTATTTCAGACAGTGCAGGCAGGGATGTAAGGCTTGAAATTGTCGGCAGTAAATGTGTAAGCGCTGCTGCGCGTGAAAACAAAAATGATTTTCGCTCGAATGTTACAAACGGAGGCACAATGCATGCTTATACCCCAAGTGAAGAGGAAATTGCAACAGCAGTCAGAGCCTGCGAAAAGCTGGGACTTACCTTCGGCGGTGTTGATATTCTGCAAAACGGTATGGTGTGCGAGGTTAATTCAAATGCGCACATTATGAATATTATGAACAGTACGGGTGTTGACATTGCGCCGCTTATTTTTAATGAGATTATGGAGAAAATCAGATGAGCGGCGTTTTGATATATACCGAAAAAGAGGCAAAGCGAAACGCCTTTGCAATAAAAAAATTCCAAGAAAATTTGGATGTTATGCTTGTTGATGAAAAATTTAGGGGTAATGCCGATTTTGTGATTAACAGAACGAATGATTATAAAATTGCCGAATATTTTGAAAATAAAGGAATTCGGGTTTTTAATCCGTCCTCACTTTCAAGGCTTGCCAATGACAAGCAGGTCTGCTATGAATTCATGAGCAGCAACGGCATACCGATTATGCCGATAAATTATGATAATGTGCCCTGTGTGAAAAAGCCTGTTGACGGTCACGGAGGTCAGGGTGTCATTATGCTTACTGTGCCTGAGCCGTTTGAAAAGGGCTATGTTTATCAGATGCCGTCCGATACGCTCGGTAAGGATTTAAGGGTGTGGGCAATCGGCGGAAAAATCATTGCCTCCATTCTGCGTGAGAGCGATACCGATTTTCGCTCCAACTTCTGCCTTGGCGGCCGTGCAATACCCTATAAAATGAATGACAGTGAAATGAACCTTGTTTATAAGGTAATCAGCCTTGTTGACAGTGATTATATCGGCGTTGATTTTTTATTTCATAATGGTGCACTTGTGTTCAACGAGCTTGAGGATACAGTCGGCGCACGAATGGTTTATTCCAAAACAGATATTGATATTCTGAAATTGTATTGCGATTATATTAAAAAGGAAATGGCGAAATGAAATTCAATGTAACAGTCTGTGATGCGGATTCGCTTTTGGAAAAGGTTGAAAAAAGTAAAATGTTTACCTCAAAAAAGAGTGTGTCTGGACTAAGTGTCAGGTATAACAGTGTGTTTACCATTATCGGAAATCCGAAAATTAATCTTATAAAAATATCAGATACCGAAATCAAGGCGGATATTCTGCCAAGTATTCTGCTTGTGCTGATTTGTGTTGTATCTACTCTATTTTTTTGGGCAATTGCAGTTTATGCAATCGTGACATCAAAATTGAATATCCCTGTCATTATTTTTGTGTTTTTGCTTCCGTCATTAATATGGGTTTTACAGTACGTGTTTAATAAAGAAATCGCAAAGCAGGTCAGAGAGGAATTGGAAAAAGAGGATAGAAAAATATAGTTTAGTATTACCTGTGTCACTGTGTACTTACACACAACGGCACAGGTAACTTATTTATACCCATTCCTTAATAATCTCAGGATTATCGAATATTTCGTTAAGCTTGTTAATAAACGGTGTTACATCACCCATATCGAGTGCACGGTGGTCAAAAGCAATTGTAAACGGCAATCTGTATCCTGTGCGGATTGTTCCGTCCTTTTCGGCAATAGGCACAAGCTGTGACGCACCGATTGCGATTGCACAAACCTGCGGCGGGATGATTTCGAGTAAGGTGCACAGTCCGTTCCAGTTGCGGCATACTGAGCCGAGATTTGATATGGTTATGGTGCCCTGCTCAATATCATGCTTGGTAAGTCGGTCACTTTCAGGGATAGAGTAGTATTCTTTTTTTGCACTTCCCTTTAAGGTTTTTACCTTGTGCTTGCCTGTTTTTGAGCCGATAAGTCTGTTGACAGTCTGTGCAATTTTGCCCTGCTTGAGTCCCTGCAGTGTATTGTCGAGGGATACTTCAAACATAACCTCGTTCATATCTGAATTGTTTGCGCGTCTTGCACTGTCTGCAATTGCATCACGCATTTCACTCATTGTTTTGTTGTGCATATCGTGCATATTAATGGTCATCATTTCGCCTGTTTTTAAAATCATAGGCATAGAGATGTCAATTTCCTCAAAGGTTTTAACATTGCCGCGAACAAGCTTTCTGTTGAATTCAATGTGTGAATTAAGAATCGGGCAGGCCTTGATGCCTTCAACAATAACTCTCAGCATAATGGTGTTGAGTGTAAGCTTTGTCTCAGGTGTGGCATCCTTATTTATTTCTTTCATCACATCCAGAAATTTTGTGATTTCAGGCTCGTATGATATAACAGCGTGCGGAATGGTCTCCCAGCTTTCTGTTGTCATATTTGATACAATCTTTCTTGCAATGCCGAAATGTTCATTTTTTATAATTGTTTTACTCATATATTTAATCTCCTGTGAAAAATATTTTTTGTTATTGTCAGCTGTGCTTATGTCCTGCTGACAGTTTATATTTTACAGCCGATTTTTGATAAATTCTATATATTACGCTTTACATTTTTAAATGCAACCATCAGTTGCAACAACGAAATTTCGGGGGTCTTGGGACTTTTTGCATATTTTGTTGATAATGCTGTGAAAAAATGTTACTATATAAAAAACAGATAACGATATTTAAGGTGATAAAATGGAATGGGAATTTAATTTGCCTGTAAAGCTGGTTTTCGGCAATGGCAAAAGAAAAAATATTGAAAGCTATATTAACGAAATCGGCGGCACAAAAGGTGTGCTTGTTGCTTCAAAAAGCTTTGCCAAAAACGGTCTTGCCGATGAATTTGTGAAACTGAGCGGTGGACTTATTAAGGGTGTTTTCAGTGATGTCCGTCCTAACCCTACAACAGATAATGTGGATGCTTGTGTTAAGCTTATGCGCGAGCTTGGTGCCGATTTTGCCGTTGCACTCGGTGGCGGCTCACCGATGGATTGCTGCAAGGCAGCATGTGCAATTTCAAAAGGCGATGATACAATCCGTTCTTATCATTCAGGAGGCAAGGCAATAAATGCAGATGAGGCGATTCCGATGATTGCTGTTACCACTACATCGGGCACAGCATCTGAGGTTACCAATATTTCTGTATTAACTGATTTGGAGCTTAATCTTAAAAATCCGATGAATGACCCTGCAATGTATCCTAAAATTGCAGTGATTGACCCCGAACTAACCTTGACTGTTCCGCCGCAGATAACGGCATCAACAGGACTTGATGTTCTTGCCCACGCAGTTGAAAGCTATTGGGCAACCATTCATCAGCCGGTTTGTACGGCTTGTTCAATCTACAGTGCAAGGCTTGTTTTCGAATGGCTTGAGAAAGCCTATAATCATCCTGATGATTTGATTGCACGTGAAAAAATGGCAGAGGCATCCATTGTTGCGGGTGTTGCGTTCAGTCATCCGAGAACAACAGGCTCGCATGCATGTTCCTTCCCTCTGACAAATATTTATGGTGTACCGCACGGTGAAGCGTGTGCCTTTACGCTTGATTATTTTATAAGGTTCAATGCCGATCATGCAGATGCTGACGGCAGAATAACTGCGCTTGCAAGGGACTGCGGTTTTGCCACCCCATATGAAATGGCTGATGAAATTATGGCTATGAAAAAGCGGATGGGTATGCGAACATCTCTTTCGCAAATCGGCTGTACAACAGATGCACAGATTGAAGAGCTTACGAAAAAAAGTATGTCCATGCTGATGACACGCAATCCGATTGCACTCAGCGAGCAGGATATTTTTGAGATGTATACTACGTTGAGATAGAGGTTGACTATGAAGGAATTGTGGAAAAAGTATAAGGAAATCATAACCTATGTAATATTCGGTGTGCTCACAACAGTTGTAAGCTGGGGTTCATACACCGTGTTTGTTGAAATGCTGTCGATGAAAGTATTTGTTGGCAATCTGCTCAGCTGGGTATGTGCGATTGTGTTTGCCTACATCACAAATAAGCTTTGGGTGTTTGAGTCAAAAAGTTGGAAACCAAGCGTCATCGGTAAGGAAATTGTAACCTTTGTCGCTTCACGCGGTGTGACAGGTGTAATTGAAATTGTTTGTGTTCCGCTGCTTGCCAAAACTGGTTTTGATAATCTTTTTTACGGCATACTTGAAAAGATGAATATTTCAATCGGCATACTTTTCACAGACGGTATTTATTCAAAAATCTTCCTTTCGGTTGTTGTTGTAATTCTCAATTATTTCTTCAGCAAGTTTATAATTTTTAAAAATAAAACAAAAGAGGAAAAATAAGAAAATATATTTTATTGAAAAAGCACTCGTTGATTCATTCAACGAGTGCTTTTTGCTGGTTATTTTCATATTATAAGCGGAAATAGCTTATTGTACAAAATTCAAACTGTTTTCAATTATAATATGTTAAAGAAAGGACGTGATTTTATAAAATATTATGAACGACTAAGGAAAACACGTATTAAACACGGTTTTACACAAACACAAATAGCAGAGCGTTTAAATATAAAACAATCGACGTATGCAAAGTATGAATGCGGAACAAGAACAATACCCGTAGATAAATTAAGAGAATTCTGTTTAACTACAAATACATCTTCAAATTATATTTTAGGATTATCTAATAATTATAAATACCCTGATTAAATTGAAAAAATAAATTAAAGCAGAGTTAAAAATCAACTCTGCTTTAATTTATATAAGTATAATATAATTATTTCACAAATTCCTCTGCTACCTTAACGATGTTTTCAGAAGAGAGACCGAACTGCTTGAGCAGGTCAAGTGCAGGACCGCTGTGGCCGAATTCGTCGTTAACGCCGATTCTCTTAACAGGTGTAGGGCATTTTTCACTGAGCACTGCACAAACAGCCTCGCCCAGACCGCCGATAATGTTATGCTCTTCAACCGTGATAACCTTGCCTGTTTTCTTTGCAGACGCAATAACAAGCTCCTCATCAAGCGGTTTGATTGTTGCAATATTGATAATCTCAGCACTGATACCTTTTTCGGCAAGTGTTTTTCCTGCCTCAATTGCCTCAGCTACCATAAGACCGTTTGCAATGATTGTGACATCTGTGCCTTCTGCTACAACCTCACCCTTACCGATTTCAAACTGATAGCTGTCATCGTGGAATACAGGCACAGCAAGTCTGCCGAATCTGAGATAAACCGGACCTTCATAGTGATATGCTGCCTTAACTGCCTGCTTTGCCTCAACGTCATCAGCGGGGCAGATTACGACCATACCGGGGATTGATCTCATAAGTGCAAAGTCCTCGCAGCACTGGTGTGACGCACCATCCTCACCAACGGAAATACCTGCGTGTGTTGCACCGATTTTTACATTAAGGTGTGGATAACCGATTGTATTTCTTACCTGTTCAAAGGCTCTGCCTGCGGCAAACATAGCAAAGCTTGATGCGAATGGAACAAGACCCATTGTGCTCATACCTGCGGCAACGCAAACCATATTTGCCTCTGCAATACCGCAGTTGATATGTTTGTCAGGATAAGCCTTTTTGAAAATGCCTGTTTTTGTTGCAGCTGAAAGGTCAGCATCAAGTACAACTAATTTATCTGCGCCCTCGCCTGCAAGCTCCTTAAGAGCGTTACCATAGCTGTCACGAGTGGCAATTTTTTTTATCTCTGCCATAATTATGCCTCCTCAATTTCTGCAAGCTTAGCTTTTAATTCAGCCATTGCAATGTTGTATTCTTCTTCATTAGGGGCTTTGCCGTGCCAGTCAACCTGATTCTCCATATAAGAAACGCCCTTGCCCTTAACGGTTTTCATAATGATACCGAAAGGCTTATCACAATTATGAAACGCATCAAATGCTTTTTCGAGCTCGTCAAAATCATTTCCGTTGATAACCATAACCTCAAAGCCAAATGCCTTAAGCTTTTCATCAATAGGCTCTGCGCTCATAACCTCGTTGCATGCACCGTCAATCTGAAGTCCGTTGCAGTCGATGATTACGCAAAGATTGTCAAGCTTATACTGGTTGGCAAACATCATTGCCTCCCAAACCTGACCCTCTTCAATCTCGCCGTCGCCTAAAAGGGTATATACATTCATTTGGTCGTTGCCTATGTATTTTGCACCCTTTGCCATACCTACTGCAGCACTGATGCCCTGACCGAGTGAGCCTGTTGACATATCAATGCCCGGAACAGTATTCATATTCGGATGACCCTGAAGGTATGAATCAATGTGACGAAGAGTTTTCAAATCCTCAAACGGGAAAAATCCTTTGAGTGCAAGTGCACTGTAAAGTCCCGGTGCACAGTGACCCTTTGAAAGCACGAATCTGTCACGATCTGCTGCCTTTGGATTTTCAGGATCAACATTCATTTCGTTAAAATAAAGGTATGCAAAAAGATCTGCTGATGAAAGGCTGCCGCCCGGATGACCTGCTTTTGCATAGTAGGTGCCCTCAATTATGCCCATTCTGATTTTTGTGGCATAGGAAGAAAGCATTTTTTTGGTTTCTGCGTTCATAATTAAACTCCTATATAAAAATTATTTTAATCAATCTGCGTGTAGAAGGTATCAAGCACTACCTGCATTAAAGCATCCTCATCCGGATAAAACTCTGCATATACAAAGTCTGCATAATCCTGCTTTGTGCTTGCTTTCATTTCTCCTTCTATTGTCACAGTCTCAAAATCGGTAATATTCTTTGAAATGAGCAGTGATGCAAGATAGGTTGCATCTGAAAGTGAAATGTTTGTTGTGCTGTAATCAGTTGCAGTGCTGTAAAGCCTGCTTATAACGCTGAAATCATTTATAACAGCCGGTGCAAGCTGTGCAGCAAATGCCTTGATATACTGAACCTGTCTTGCAGTTCTGTTAAGTGATGCGTTAACCGTGTTCATATCTCTTGTTCTTACATATGCTTCAGTCAAATCGCCGATAAGGTGAACCTTGTCACCCTTTTTGATGCCCTGTTTCGGTAAATCGTAAAGGGATTCAACAGTCACACCGCCGATAGCGTCATTGATAGGTGCAATACCATTCAAATCAAGTGCAAAATATTTGTTAATCGGTACATTGTACAGGATTCTGCTGAGAGATGTTGTAACATTTTCAGCAGATGTGTCAGTTCCGTTACCGTAGGCATAGCTCAGACAAAGCTGCATTTCCTCGTTTCTCAGGAACACATTGCTTTCTGAATAGATTTCAACTTCAACCATTGTGTCACGAGGAACGGCAAGTACCTTTGCCTTGCCTGTTGAAGTGTCAACTGTAATTACGATTGTAGCATCCGCTTGTCCTGCAGTTCCAACGGCACCGTTATCAAGGCCAAGCTCGCGCTTGTCAACACCGATAAATGCAATGGAAACAATGTTATTATTATAAACGTAATCGTGACCGTTGTATGATATTTTTTCCTCATAATTGGTTTGTTTTTCAACATTGGTAAGATTGCTTTTTCCCTGATGTTCAAGGAAAAAGAACGAGCCGAAAACACCGACAATAAGCACAAGGATTATTGCGAGTATCGCGATAGCAATTCTTGCGGCAACAGGCATTTTCTTCTTCTTTTTTCTGCTGCGAGAGCTTGAACTATGCGAATGCGAGCTTGAACTATGCGAATGCGAGCCTGAACTATGCGAATGCGAGCCCGAACTATGCGAATGCGAACCCGAACTATGCGAATGCGAACCCGAACTATGCGAATGTGAACCTGAGCTGTGTGAATGTGAACTTGAATGATGATGAGATGATGAGCCGCTGCGCTTATGATACTGCTTTTCCCTCATTTTGAAATCAGAAACTCCATTGTTATCAAAAGATGTGACTTTCTGATTTTCTGATGGCAAAATATCATTAGCAGGAGTTTTGCCATCAAAACCTGCATTTTCATCATTGCTGATACTGTCAATACTGTTTAAAAGCTCGTCATTGTCAAAGCTTTCTAAATTAGGATCAATTGGTTTTTTCATCGTTTGTTAATACTCCGCAAATTAAATATCTACTGCTTTTTTGATTTGTTATACAGGTTGAAAGTATAACAAGCTTACTTGAGCTGTTTATGGGCTTGTCTAAATCGGTTCTTACATTTTTTAATGATGATGTTGGATTCTGCACATAGTTCTGGAATTCCTCAAGCTCTTCTAAATTAGCAAAGTTGAAGGAGTTCATTATGTGACGGTCATCATATTTGAACGCAGATACCACCTGATAGGTAAGTTTTCTGTCCTGTGTATAAATATAAAAATAAGGGTGTGAGTTGAAAAAATCTTCGTCACTGAAACGGTGGAGTGTTGTGAACATTGTATCCCCATAACCATTGTGACCGTAAATGAGGGTGACTGCATCTCTGAAATTTTTGTTGTTCACAAGCTCTGTATAAACAGCGCCGCTTGCTGACCAGCTTTTATCTTCAGCTGTATGCTTGAGGTAAAATTCATCATCTGTTGGATTTTGCACAATCGGATAATCGACATTTGTGTCATCAACCTTAATCCATGCATAAATATCCTCATTCTGAGCTTTAAGTGCTTCAAAATCAATAGGATTCTCAACCTTGCTTTCTTCAACAGTCTGCGAAACCGAAACAGGAGCAGTTGTAGCAGGCAATGGTTTGGTAATATGTGAATTATATAGTTGTATGCCAAAATAAACTGCACAAAATACAAGAACAAATACGATTATAAAAATGAGAATCAGCTTTATTTTTCTTTTTTTTCTGTTATCCTCATTCTGATTGTTCTGATCGTTAAGCTCGTTATTATTCAATTCGTTTTCATTCAAAGCTTATCACCTTGTTAACCTTGAGTTGGTTTTATTTATTTCTAAGATTAAAAAGACCTGTTTACCAAAAGGCAAACAGGCTCTTTTATTAATTGGATAAATTATTCAGCATCCTTCTTTTTTGTTGCTGCAAGAACTGCTGCACCTGCGAATGCTACAGCAACGCTGCCTGCTACTACTGATGAAGAAATACCTGTTGCAGGAGCCTTTGAAGAATCATTCTTCTTTGTTGTTGCTGTTACTGATGTTGTACCTGTACCGAGATCAACAAGTGCGTTAACAACTACCTTACCTGTTGAAAAGCTTACCATAGCCTCATCTGTGATGAAAGTGATTTCGTAAGTACCATCAGCATTTGTTGTTGCGGTGAAATCCTTACCAGCTACGAAGCCTAAGCTTTCCATGTTATTTTCCCAGCCTTTAAGTGCGCCTTCGCCCTTATAAGTGAAAACAACAGTGTTGTTCTTGTTTGCAGATGGACCGTAAGTAATGGCTGTCTTTGTAACAACGCCGTTTACCTGAAGGGTAACGTCCTTTCTTTCAGCAGTTGAAGCTGTTGGGCTGTTAACAGTGTCGGCAGCCATTGCAGGAACAACTGAAAGAGCAAAAACAGTAACTGTCATAACAGCTGCAAGAATGATTGATAATAACTTTTTCATAACAAACACCTCAATAAATAAATTTATAAATAATGCCACGCATAATATTTGTCTAAATTATATCACTAAAAATCACGAATGTAAAGGATTTTTTTTAATTTAATCGAAAGGAATTTTAAGGAAGAGACAAGCACCACAAGCAGTAGTGGTTATATGTCTGCCTGAAGTGCTTTTCTATACAATATATTTTTATAATATATTAGAGCTGTTAGCTCAGCTTAGCCTTTCCGGTGCAGAGCTCATAATATCTGCCCTTTTGTGAAATAAGATCCTCGTGGTTGCCGCGTTCAATAATTTCACCGTTTTCAAGCACCATAATTGCATTTGAATTTCTGACGGTTGAAAGGCGGTGTGCAATAACGAAAACAGTTCTGCCGATCATCAATCTGTCCATACCGTGTTCAATGTGCAGCTCGGTGCGGGTATCGATTGAAGAGGTTGCCTCGTCAAGAATCATAACAGGAGGATCAGCAACAGCCGCACGTGCAATGGCAAGCAGCTGTCTCTGTCCCTGTGAAAGGTTATCACCGTCACCTGTAATTATTGTATTATAGCCGTCAGGCAGATGTTTTATAAAAGAGTGCGCTGACGCAAGCTTGGCTGCTTCGATACATTCTTCATCGGTTGCATTAAGTCTGCCGTAGCGGATATTTTCCATAATGCTTCCTGTAAACATATGTGTATCCTGAAGAACGATTGCAAGGCTTCTTCTCAAATCATCCTTTTTGATTCGTTTTATATCAATTCCGTCATAGGTGATTGAGCCATCCTGAATATCGTAAAAACGATTGATAAGATTTGTTATTGTGGTTTTTCCCGCTCCTGTTGAGCCTACAAAAGCAATCTTCTGCCCTGCATTTGCATAAAGGTTGATGTTTTTGAGCACCTGCTTTTCAGGCACATAGCCGAAATCGACATTTTCGAATACAACGTTGCCTTCAACAGGGATTTTCTTATCTCCGTCAATCCAGAACCATTTTTTGCCCTCGTCCGTTTTTTCTTCACTGAGGGTGACTGTTCCATCGTCAATTTCACTTTCCATATCCATGACCTCAAATACACGCTCGGCACCTGCAAGTGCTGAGAATATATTATTCATCTGGTTCATAACCTGATCAATCGGTTGTCTGAACTGTTTTGTATAGCTGAGGAAGGTGAAAAAGCTGCCTATGCTCAGTGAACCTGAAAGAACAAGCATGCCGCCCATAAGAGCAATAGTTGCATAAAGTGCATTGTTGATACCTGTTCCGCACGGACCCATAAGACCGGAATAAAAGCTTGCGTTTGTTGCAACCTTTCGGTATTTGTTGTTAAGTTCATCAAATTCCGAAACAGCCTGTGCCTCGTGATTGAACACCTTAACGATTTTCATACCCTCAATTGTCTCTTCAATATTTCCGTTCATTGCACCGAGTGCTGACTGCTGAGCTGTAAAATATTTTCTTGTGTGCTTTGCTATATTGACAGAGTTTACAATCATTATTACAAGGAATATCAAAGCAACAATAAACAATTTCCATTCAAGAACAATCATCATGGTTACAATGCTGACAAAAGAGAATATTGATGAAACAAACTGAACAATTGTCTGCTCAAGCATCATCTGAATATTGTCAACATCATTTGTGAAACGGCTCATAATTTCGCCGTGGGTTTTTGAATCAAAATATTTAAGCGGAAGTGTCTGAAGTCTGTCGAACAAATCTTTTCTTATAATGTTTGTGGTTTTGTATGCAATTGATACCATTATTCTTGATTGAATAAAAGTGAAAAGAGCAGCACCTATATAAAATAGTGATACAATTGCAAGGTTTATCATTAACTGCTGAATACCGTCTGTTGCAAAGGTGCCTGCCTTAATGGTTTCTTCGACACTGTCAAGTATCGGTTTGAGCCAATACGATGCACCTGTTGAGCACAGTGTGCTCAATACAAGCATAAGCAATACAATAATTAAAAGTACTGCGTTTTTGCCGATGTATTTTAAAATTCTCAAAAGTGATTTTTTTGCATTTTTGGGCTTCTGGTGGGCTCCACCTCTGCCCGGAGGTCCCATTGGCGGCATTATTCAAGCACCCCCTTCTGCTGTGTTTTGTAAATTTCCTGATAAATTTCATTGTGTGCAAGCAGCTCATCATTCGTACCAATTGCATTTATTTTTCCATCGTCAAGTACAAGAATTTCATCAGCATCCTTAACAGATGAAATTCTCTGAGCAATAATAAGAACAGTTGTGTCCTTAAGACTTGTGTAAAAGCTTTCTCTGATTTTTGCCTCGGTCGCTGTGTCAACAGCAGAGGTAGAATCATCAAGAATAAGAATTTTCGGCTTTTTAATCATCGCTCTTGCGATACAAAGTCTCTGCTTCTGACCGCCTGAAAGATTAAGTCCGCCTTGTGAAAGGTCGGTATCATATCCGTTTGGCTGTGCCATGATAAAATCGTGTGCTTGTGCAGCTTTGCAGGCATTGACGATTTCCTCATCTGTTGCATCAGGCTTGCCCCAGCGGATATTATCCTTGATACTTCCGCTGAAAAGCACGTTCTTTTGCAGCACAACACCTGTCAGCTCACGCAGCGCAGCAATGTCATAATCTCTTACGTCAACATCATCCACTAAAATCTGACCGCTTGTGACATCGTAAAGTCTCGGTATAAGATTTACCAGTGATGATTTACCGCAGCCCGTAGATCCGATTATGCCGATAATGCTTCCGGCTTTTGCGGTGAAATTAATATTTTCAAGTACAGTGTCGTTATCATGATAGCCGAAATTAACATCTTTGAACTCAATTCTTCCCTTAGAATTTTCAGGGATATAGGGATTTTTCGGATTAACAATATCTATTTCGGTATTGAGCACTTCAACAACACGGTCGCCGCATGCCTTTGCTCTTGTGAACTGCAGCAGGAACATGGATACCATCATAATGTTCATAAGCACCTGGACAATGTATGAGGAAAGAACTGAAATCTGTCCGACCTCCATAACACCTGCCGCTGCATCTGTTGCGCCTTTATAGTAGGTGTAAACGATTACAACATTCATCATCAGCATCATAATCGGCATAATGGTTACAATCAGACCTGCCGCTTTTGAGCCCTGTCTTGCCAAATCGTCCGATGCACTGTGAAACTTTTCTTTTTCCTTATCTTCTCTTACAAAGGCCTTGACAACTCTGATGCCGATCAGGTTTTCCTGTACAACTCGGTTAACTGTGTCAATTTTTTTCTGCATTTTC
>JAIDVA010000084.1 GCA_029059925.1 Eubacterium sp.
TAATTACATAAACGACTTGAATAAGTATTTAAATAGATAAATAAACAAGAAAACCAAAAAGGACGGAATAAAGCTGAGGTACGATAACGAAGTGTTGCTTAAAATTATCATCTTTTCAGCTATAATTGCGTTAAAAAACACCATAAGGCGTCAGCCTTATGGTGTTTTTATGCCTTATTCTAACTGAAAATCTAATTATTTTAAGTGCTTTGCAGTTTTGTAGCCTTAGAAATTTGTCTGTAAATATAGCTTAAAAATGCAGCAAGACTTACGTCTTGCGAGGCTTTTTGGCTGTATTTCAGCCAATTTCGGCGAAAAACCAATACTTCGTTACCGTACCTCTGCTAAATCCGTCCTATGATTTAAATTCATTATCATAATATATTAGTACTTATTATGCACTTTTTCTGCAAAGCACAGGAAATCTTTGATTTCGATTACCGTGCCATCATCAAGGACTGCCTTACCGGTCATTCTGCCGAACACCTGATGCTGGTCGGTAATAATAATACCAACACTTGTATAATCACATCTGTCAATAATCGGCACGAAATCCATTTCAAATCTGCCGTCGGATGAAGTGAATGTCCACGGGTCAGTAAAATTATCACTGATATTGAAGGTTACATCATCAAATTTATGTGCAACACCATCATAGAAGATAACATTTTCGCTCGCTGCCGAGGTATCGCCAAAGCCATAGCCGATATTAAAGCCAAAACGGTGACCGTCTACAACACCTGATCCTGATCCCCAGTACCAATAGTTATCATATGTCCATACGCCTCTGCCCCAGTCAAGTCCGCCGAAATCAGTTGCAGGATCAAACTCGTAAACCTTGCCGTCATATTCAACCTTGCCGCTTGCAGGCATACAGTTGATTTTCTGATTATAATAAAATGCTTTTTTATCTTCTGCCCAAGGGGTTGCAATAACCATAGTATCCTCATCAGGATTATCAAGTGTGATATTAACCTTTAGGCCCTTGCCATCATCAAAGCTCGGATAATCACAGCGGATGATACGCTTATTATCCTTCACTAAATATTCAAGTGCAAGCTTTGAGTTTTTAACCTTTATGTCACCAATTTCTGAGGTCGGAGGAAGCGCAAGCTTGCCCATAGGGAATGGTGCGAGGACAGGCTGCGTATGCTCCCATGCCTTGTTAAAATCAATAAAGCTGATACTTTCCATTTCAAGATATCCTAAATCCGAAACTGTAAAGCACACAGCAATATTGTGCTTGTTTGAAATTACTGAATAGTAGTCCCACTCTTTAATTCTTGTTTTTCTCTTTTTTATTTCCTTTCTGTCATAAATCTGAACAAGACGTCTGCTCCAGCCCGGTTCCCTTAAAGAACCGTCAGGATTAAGTAATGGTTTACGCTCTGTGACCTCATGATTTCTCATAATAAATCCTCGCCTCCAATTATTATTACTTATACATATTAGCATATTGCATAATTATTTTCAACATTTTACGCAATATTGTTGCAATTATAATATATAAAGTGTTATATTGTAATTACAAAATAAAAATTTTGAAAGGTGTAAAAATTTATGAATGAATACATTGAAAATGTAATCAAAACAGTTGAGAGAAGAGACAATGCAAAACCTGAATACATCCAATGCGTTAAAGAGGTATTTCGTTCTCTTGAAAAGGTTATTGACGAGCATCCTGAATATGTTGAGGATGACCTGCTCTCGAGAATGGCTGAACCTGACAGACTTATCACATTCAGAATTGCATGGGTAGACGATGCAGGAAAAACAAGAATCAACAGAGGCTACCGTGTTCAGTTCAACTCAAGCATAGGTCCCTACAAGGGCGGATTACGTTTTCATCCGAGCGTAAATTCATCAATCATGTATTTCCTCGGCTTTGAACAGACCTTCAAGAATTCACTCACAGGACTGCCTATGGGTGGTGCTAAAGGCGGATCAGACTTTGACCCGAGGGGTAAAAGCAAGGGCGAGATTATGAGATTCTGTCAGGCATTTATGACTGAACTCTATCGTCACATAGGCCCTAATGTTGATGTTCCTGCCGGTGATATAGGTGTAGGCTCAAGAGAAATCGGTTTCCTCTTCGGTCAATACAAAAGAATTGCCGATGCCTTTGAAAATGGTGTAATTACAGGTAAGGGCTTATCCTATGGCGGTTCGCTGATACGTCCTGAGGCAACAGGCTATGGTGCTGTATACTACACCTGTGAGGTGTTCAAGCACGAGAATGACGACATTAAAGGAAAGACCTTTGCAATTTCAGGCTTTGGTAATGTTGCCTGGGGTGCATGCAAAAAAATTGCCGAGCTTGGCGGAATCCCTGTTACAATATCAGGTCCGGACGGCTATGTATACGATAAGGACGGAATTATCACACAGGAAAAAATCGACTATCTGCTTGAAATGAGAGCATCAGGACGAGACAAATGTGAGGATTATGCTGACAAATTCGGTGTTCCCTTCTTTAAAAATCAAAAACCATGGGGTGTTAAGGTTGATGTGGCAATGCCTTGTGCTACTCAGAATGAAATCGGCGTTGCAGAAGCTAAGCAAATCATAGCAAACGGCACAAAATATTATATTGAGGTAGCAAATATGCCAACTACTGAGGAAGCGCTTAATATGTTCATGGACGATGACAATGTCATTGTTGCACCATCAAAGGCAGTAAATGCAGGCGGCGTATGTGTATCAGGACTTGAAATGAGTCAGAACAGCCAGCGACTTTCATGGACTGCAGAAGAGGTTGATGAAAAGCTGCATAATGCAATGATTGCAATTCACAATAATTCAGTTAAAGCCGCTGAGAAATACGGTCTTGGATATAACCTTGTTGCAGGTGCAAATATCGCAGGCTTTGAAAAGGTTGCACAGGCAATGATGGAGCAAGGCATTTACTAATAAAATACTTCAGGTTATTACTTTAATATTGCAGCATTCGGCTGACAGCAAATAAAAAATGGACGGTTATCCCGTCCATTTTTTATGTTTATTTATATGCCGTTAATTATTATTTTCTGTCGGCTCTGCTTCCTTTACATTCGCCTTTGCAAAATCAAAGTCCTTACCGGGGAAAACCGCATTAAGAATAATACCTGCAAGAGCAGCTACGGCAAGAGCTGAAAGATTGATATCAAACTCACCGATTGCAAATGACACACCATCACCCAGACCGAGTGCACAGACAAGAATTACTGCGGCGATAATTGTGTTTCGCGGTTTAGCAAAATCAACATGATTTTCAACCATATTGCGAACACCGATTGCGGAAATCATGCCATAAAGAATAAACGAAATACCACCGACAATCGCAGCCGGCATTGAATTTATAAGAGCTGCAAATTTAGGTGAGAAGGAGAAGAAAATCGCAAAATAAGCTGCTATTCTGATAACTCGCGGGTCATAAACCTTTGAAAGAGCAAGCACACCTGTATTCTCACCATAAGTAGTATTTGCAGGACCACCAAAAAGGGATGACAAGGTTGTTGCAAGACCGTCACCCATAAGTGAACGATGAAGTCCCGGATCGGCAATATAATTCTTGCCGCAGGTTGCTCCGATAGCAGACATATCGCCGATATGCTCCATCATAGTAGCAAGTGCAATTGGCATAATAGCTATAATAGCTGTCACTGCCTTTGAGCTGTCACGCACACCACCAAATACTGTTGAGCTCCATTCAATAGGGAATCCAATCCATGCAGCATCTCTTACTGCACTGAAATCAACTGCAAAGCTTTCAACGCCAAAGCCATTGCCTACAATTGCAGCAACTGCATATGAACCGAGAATACCAAGAAGAATAGGTATAATCTTAACCATACCCTTACCGAATATATTAAATAAAATAACAAGCGCAAGGGCAACAATTGCAAGCCACCAATTTGTTGAACAGTTATTGATTGCACTTGGGGCAAGTCCAAGACCAATTGCTATGATAATAGGACCTGTTACAACAGGAGGGAAAAAGCGCATTACCTTGCTGATACCTATAAGCTTAATAATTCCTGCAAGAATAAGATAAACAACACCGGCACAAGCCACACCAAGGCATGCATAAGGCAGCATTTCTTTGTTAGGTGTTCCGTCCTCAAGCATTGGAGCAATTGTTGCATAACCGCCTAAGAATGCAAAGGAAGAACCAAGAAATGCAGGAACCTTGAATTTTGTGAATACATGGAACAAAAGTGTACCCAAACCTGCCATAAGCAGAGTGGTCGAAATGTCAAGACCTGTTATAAGCGGAACAAGAACGGTTGCACCAAACATAGCAAACATATGCTGAAAGCCGAGAACAATCATTCTGCCCGGTCCAAGCTTACGTGCATCATAGATACCCTCTGCACCTCT
>JAIDVA010000085.1 GCA_029059925.1 Eubacterium sp.
CCTATTGAAAGTTTTAATTTATGAAAAGCTATATTCTTAAAGACATTAAAAAAAGTAAAATAATCGTTTTTGCCCTGTGGCTTATTTATGCGTCATCTTATTTTATGCGTACCTGCTATGCGGCAAGTATTGCCTCTATGACAGGTGAAGGTGTTTATGATAAGGGTGAAATCGGATTAATCGGCACGGCGTTTTTCGTATGCTATGGTGTTGGTCAGCTTATAAGCGGTCTGATTGGTGACAGGGTCAATCCTTTTGCGATGATGATTTTCGGCTCGGTTGCAGGTGCAGTATCCTGCTTTGCTATGGCTTGTGCAGGCAATCTGATTTCGATGATCATTATCTGGGCGGCTAACGGCTTTTTTCAATCCATGCTATGGTCACCGATTCTGCGTGTATTTTCAGAGACTATACATAAAAGCCTGCAGAAAAAAGCAATATTAAATGTTTCACTCTCATTGCCGATAGGCACAATTTTTGCTTATCTTGTATCAACTGTAATTGTAAAGTATTCAAACTGGAAAAATGTTTTTGTATGCGGCGGTGCAGTTCTTCTGCTGGCAGTTTTATTTGTCATTTTGACCTTGATTTACTGCAAAAATGATTTTGAAAAAGTGACTATAAATCCTGCAATTACGGTTAAAAATGAAGAAAGTCCAAAAAATACAGCAGGCATTTGGGCACTTGGTGTGCTGAGCGGACTTTTCATGATTATGATACCGTCATTTTTGCACGGAATGATGCGCGATGGAATAACCAATTGGGTGCCGACTATGATAACCGAGCTTTATGGTGTGTCACCATCATTTTCATTATTCCTGACCATTGTATTGCCGATATTTAACGCATTTGGTGCATATGCAGCTGTGCCGGTTTATAAAAAGCTTGGCGAAAATGAAATGAAAACAGCAGGTGTGTTTGGTCTGATAGCACTTGTTCCATTGCTGCTGATGCTCTTCAGCAAGAGCCTTCCGGTATATGTAATTATTGTTTTGCTTGCTCTTACGACATCCATTATGTATGCACTTAATTATTTGATTATTTCACTTGTGCCTGTTCATTTTGCATCCTGCTCACGTACATCAAGTGTAAGCGGAATACTGAATTCAGCAGCACATATCGGCTGTGCAGTATCCTCTTATGGCTTTGGTGCTGTTTCGCAGAAGGCCGGATGGAACGCTGTTATTATAGTATGGATTGCAGCAGCTTTGCTTACGGCAGCAGCTTCTTTCCTGTCAGCCGGAAAATGGACAAAATTTATTAAAAATCATTAAGTTTAATATAATAGTAAAAAATAGCACACTATCTCTGACAAGACAGTGTGCTTTGATTTTTGTTAAGTATTTAATTAGTCAGTGATTTTTTCAGAAATTTTTGCCATAATGTTGCTGACTTTCTTTGACTTGAGTATTCCCTTGTACATCTTATCAAGAAGATTTGATGGTACAAGCTCGACCATTCCGAGAATCGGAGAATTCTTTACTCTGTAATTCTGCTTAGGCTTATCAGTGCTAACTGCCTCAAGTACAGCCTCAACAAGGTACTTAGGATCATTAGCCATTTTAAGCTCAAGCTGCATCATAACCTTCATTGTTTCAAGTACATCGCGGTACCAATTTGTCTCACCGATAAGCTTGTCAAAAGAAGCTGTAGTACTGCCGTGCATAGCAGTTTTGAATGAACCCGGCTGAACCTTAATTACAGGAATATCAAGGAACATGAGCTCACGTCTGAGTGATTCGTTATAAGCCTCAACAGCGTACTTTGAAAGTGTGTAAGGACCATTGAACGGCTGAGGAGTCATCCAGCCGCATTCTGATGAACAGTTGATGATTCGGCCGTTTACAGCCTTGACGAGAGGGAAGAAAGTTTTATTCATTCTTACCATACCCATAAGGTTAACATCAATCATGCTCTGAACGATTTCAACGTCACCCTCAATGAGTGATGCCATCTTCTGAACACCTGAGAAATTGATTAATGCATCAAGATGATCTGTGGTTTCCTTAACCGTTTCGAGTGCAGCATCAATGCTTGCTTGATCCGTGATGTCAAGCTTAAGAGCATGGCAAGGGGTATTGTTTTCAATGTTTTCAAGGGCTTTTTCACTTCTGCCTGCAGCAAAAACAAACCAGCCCTGTGCAGCAAGAGCTTTTGCAACCTCACCACCGAGTCCGCCTGTAGCGCCTGTTACAAGTGCGTATTTCATATTTTCTCTCCTTATTTCTAAAAAAAGTTTATAAAAAG
>JAIDVA010000086.1 GCA_029059925.1 Eubacterium sp.
GCCCCTTGTCGTCACCATAGCGGTTTATTACAGCGTTGAAGTCCTTAACTCGCTGATCGTGGAAGCCGTTTGTCAGAACGACTACAAGGTAGCTGTCATTGAGAATGTGACCGCCTCCCCAGAACGTTTCGTCATCAGGGTGTGCAACAATCATAAGGTTATTAACCCCTGAAAGGTTAAGTTTGTCCAGATCGGCATTTGTAAGAAAGGCGGTGTTTTTTGTGATTTTGAGTGTATAATTTGCTGAGAATTTGCCGTCCTTTGTTGAGGCGGTAACCTCTAAATACTCTGTAGGACGGATTGCTGTGAGCACACCCTTATCGTCAATGGTTGCCTTTGAAGTGTCACTCGTCTTCCAGATGATTTCCTGATTTGTTGCATTCTCAGGCAAAACCTGTGCAGTCATTGTCAGTGTTTGACCTGTCTCAACTGTAAGACCCGCTTTGTTCGTGATTTTAATTCCCGTCGTTGCAACAAACGGCTTTTCAACCGTTATGTTCACAACAGCTTTTTTGTCTGTTTCAAGTGCTCTTACTGTTATCTGCACTGTGCCTTCAGCAATACCCTTTACCAGGCCGTCCTGTGTTACAGTTGCAATTTCAGGATTTGATGAGCTGTATTTTAAGGTTTTAAAGCTCGTGTTTTCAGGCTCAAGTGCTGTTTGCAGCTGGAGTGTTTTGTTAAGAATTACCTTTGCAGTATCAGGTGTAACTGTCAATTTTTCAAGAGCAATTTTGCTTTTGGTCGTTACCGAACTGCTTTCGCTCCAATGTGAATAATATGTTTTTTTGCTGTCCGCTATATAGGTTCTTGCTCTTACAAAATACTCCTGCTCACCCAAAAGGTTTTCAGGTGTACATTCAGTATTCAGTGTTTTAAGTGATTTTGTTGTGTCATTTGTAAAATCTGCCGTTGTGGAATATTCAATCTGATAGCCGGTCACACCTTCCATCTGTGTCATAGTAACCTTAAAGCTTTCCTCAAGCGGTTCTGTAGCCGTTATTGAGGTTTTAGGAATATCGGCTGCAAATATTGTGAGCGATAATCCTGCAGCTGCACCGATTAGCACAACTGCACAAATGATTGTGAAAATGATTTTTTTCATCGTGGACCTTCTTTAAAATAGATATCATAAAACGGAAAATCTGAATTCTGTTGTTGTTTTGAATTCCTCGTTTGCCTCAACGTATTTGAATGGGAAGTTTGGATGATTCAAAGCATCAGGGTAAAACTGTGTTTCAAGTGCAGCACCTCGTCTGTAGGTTACGAGCGAATCGCCCTTGCCCGGATTGCCTGACTTTTCAAGCCATCCGCCGCAATAAAGCTGGATGCCCGGAAGGTCTGTCCATACCTCCATTTTTCTGCCCGATACCTCATCGGCAAGGATTGCAGCCTGTGCCATTTTGCCGATTTCCTTATTATAAAGGCAATAGTTGTTATCATAGCCGATACCGTCAATGACAGCTCTGAACGGTTCATCAATTTTATCGCCGATTTTGTGCATTTGGGCAAAGTCCAGCATAGTGCCCTTAAGCTCACCCAGCTCACCCGTAGGCAGCTGAGAATCGTCTGTCTCAGTGAAATAATCTGCATTGATTTGCAACAGATGCTCTTCAACGGTTTTTGTGCTGTCACAGGAAAGGTTGAAATAAGCGTGGTTTGTTGGGTTGGCAACTGTCTTTTTGTCTGAAAGAACTGTGTAGTCAAGTCTCAAAATATTGTCGTCTGTAAAGGTGTATTTAACAGTAAGCTTGAAATTACCCGGGAATCCATCCTGCATATCTGGTGAGAAGAAGGAGAAGGTAACGGAATTGTCAGTTGTCTCTTCAACACTCCAGATGTTAAAGCTGAAGCGTCCGCCGCCGTGCAGTGTCCATGTGCCCTGATTTGCAGGTGTGTTATATTCCACACCATCCATAGTGAATTTTGCATCTCTGATTCTGTTTGCGTATCTGCCGACCAACAGTCCCTGATAGCCTAAATCGGGATCAACATAATATTCAGGCTTTTCAAAGCCTAAAACAACATCGCCTAACACACCGTTTCTGTCAGGGATGTTCAGTGACTGAATACCTCCGCCGAGTGTCATAAGTGACACAGATGCTCCGTTTTTGTTTGTGATTGTGTAAAGCTCAACCTCTTCGCCGTTTGCAAGAGTGCCGAAAATTGATTTTGTTATACTCATAGCTATAGCCCTTATATGCGCCTTTCTCTAAATAATTATTGTTATACTAATATTAGTTCGTATAAATTAATATACTATTATTTAGTATAAGATAAAATG
>JAIDVA010000087.1 GCA_029059925.1 Eubacterium sp.
AAGGACATCGCCCCTGCAGCACCTGTTCATATTATTGTTGTACCGAAGGAGCATATTGAGTCTGCTAACGAAATCAATACAGATAACAGCAAATATGTTTCAGCAATATTTGAGAAAATTCCTGAGATTGCAAAATCTCAGGGTATTGACTCTTACAGAATCATTAACAATTGCGGCGAGGATGCCGGACAGACGGTTAAGCACCTTCATTTCCACATTCTTGGCGGTATGAAAATGGGAGAGAAAATCATATGAGTGAGGAATTTTATACACTTAAAATAGCAGGGGTTGAACGTCAGCTCAAGCGTTTTGCCGTGTCCGACAGTCTTGATATTGCCGCTTTCATTCTTTTCGGTGATGTTGAGCTTACCGAGGCTTGTGCCAAAGCACTGCTTGATAAATGCCCTGAGTTTGACTACATTGTTACACCCGAAGCGAAGTCCATTCCGCTTGCTTATGAAATGAGCAGAATCAGCGGAAAAAAGTACATAGTAGCACGCAAGGCTGTTAAAGTGTATATGGACAATCCGATTGAATATACTGTAAGAAGCATTACGACTCAGAAAGAGCAGACACTCTATCTCGGCCACGAGGACGGCGATTTGCTTAAGGATAAGAAGATTCTGATACTTGATGATGTCATTTCAACAGGTGAGAGTCTCAAAGCTGTTATCGGTCTTGTAGAGGCTTTCGGTGGTAATATCGTTGCAAGTGTTGCACCTCTTGCTGAGGGGGACGCAGCTGACAGAACCGATATCGTATTCCTCGAAAAGCTCCCGCTTTTCTTTAAATAAAGTATGAATTAAAAGCCTGAAGGTTAATCCTTCAGGCTTGTTCTATCTTATTATGACTATTTGTAATTGTGACCCTCTTCAACAATGTATATATCTGTATATTCGTCACATTTTAAATGACCTATGTCATCGTGAACACTATCATATAATTCCTCAAAAAGCCTTTTTGATTTTTTCGAAATGTCATTGTCATTGACTAATAATGCACGTATTGCTGATAATGCGTCACCCAAAATATATAGTCTGGTGTTGTCAAATCTTTTTGCAAGTATTTCATTCTTAAACTCTTTCATAGTTCATTCCTCTGTAATTTTATTAGTTTTGCTTGAAATAAATCTGTAAAGAGTGTATAATAAATTTACACATACGGATTTATTTCTTATGTGTGGGAAAAGGGCAGTGTGTTTTTGTTTGGAGACTTGGCACACTGTTCTTTTTTATTTTTCCAAAAGCATTGCAATCCCTTGTCTTATTGCTTCGGCACGCTTTATGCCGTTTGCTTCACAGTATGACTGTAGTTTTTCATTGGTTATTTCATCAATGCGAACTTTAATGTCAATACATTTTGGGTTTTCAGCCTTTGGTCTACCCGTTATTGGACTCACTTTATCACCTCGCTTTTTTGAGGTCCATAGTTTTATTATAATGAATTGACCTCAAAAAGTCAATATGTTTTATAAAAATTATATTTAAGAATTATCACCCAAGAGTTGGTAATAATACTCTTGGGTGATTTTATGTTTAAGGATAATAAAAAGGTTGTTATCGTTGGTGTAGGCATGGTCGGAATGAGCTATGCCTATGCACTTTTAAATCAGAATATTTGTGATGAGCTGGTGCTTGTTGATATTAACAAGGAACGTGCAAAGGGAGAGGCAATGGACCTCTCACACGGTCTGCCGTTTGCGCCAAGCTCTATGAAAATTAAATCGGATGATTACTCTGCCTGCTCTGACGCCGATTTGGTTGTGATATGTGCAGGTGCACCGCAGGAGGAGGGAGAGAGCAGACGTGATTTGCTCCAGAAAAATTATAAGGTTTTTAAGTCTATTGTGGATCCGATTGTTACAAGTGGCTTTAACGGTGTATTCCTTGTTGCGTCAAACCCTGTTGATGTTATGACACAGCTTGTTTATCATCTTTCGGGTTTTCCTGCTAACAGAGTGTTTGGTTCCGGTACTGCTCTTGATTCTGCAAGGCTCAGGCATATGATGAGTGATTATTTTAAGATTAATCCGAGAAATGTGCACGCCTATGTTATCGGTGAACATGGTGATTCTGAATTTGTTGCATGGAGTAATGCAGCCATTTCCGTCAATCCGCTTTGCTCATTGGAAGGTAGATATCCCAATTTAATGGAGGATATGCAGAATATCGCTGTAGAGGTCAGGGAATCTGCCTATGAAATCATCAAGGCAAAGCGCGCAACCTATTATGGAATAGGAATGGTGCTTGCAAGACTTACAAGAGCAATACTTTTTGATGAGAATTCAATATTTACAGTGTCGGCATATCTTAAGGGAGAATATGGCGAGCAGGGGATATATGTTGGTGTTCCGTCAGTTGTGAATCATAATGGTGTGCGTGAAATCCTGCAAATGAATCTGAATGATGATGAGCAGGAAAAGTTTAAACAGTCATGCAGTATTCTCAGAGAGATGAAGGATGAAATCGGAATATAAATTATCGTTTAGCGTAGGGGCGAACATTGTTCGCCCGTGGGCACAACGATAATGTTGGCGGGCGCACGCTGTTTGCCCCTACGAACCACGTTATCTATACTTATGCAGGATGCGATGGGCATTGTTCCCTACAATTGTTTTGCCGGTACTTGCTAATATAATTTATTATTTACAAAATATCTATTTAATATCTGCTCGCATTATGATATAATACCTATATTATAAATAATCATCGGAGTGCAGATATGTCAAAAGATAAAAACACACAAAAAGCCCAAAAGCCCAAAAGTCTTATAAGTGAAATAATGGGGACTTTAATTCCTATTGCACTTGCCGTTATTGTAGCAATACTTCTTAAAACCTTTGTGTTTGCGAATGCAGTTGTTCCAACCGGTTCGATGCTCAATACGATTCAGGAGGGTGACAGGATTATCGCAAGTCGTCTTGCCTATAATAATGAAGACCCTCAGAGATATGATGTTGTTATTTTTAAAAATCCTGACAATGAGGAACAGATTTTTGTAAAAAGAGTTATCGGTCTTCCGGGAGAGACGGTAGAGATTGTTAATGGTGTTGTATATGTAACAAAAGCAGATGACTCGGTTGTTCAGCTTGATGACAGCTTTATCACCAATTGTGAGCCTATTGGTGATTTCGGACCCTTTAATGTTCCGGAAGATTGTTATTTTATGCTTGGCGATAACAGGAATACAAGCCATGATTCTCGTTTTTGGACGAATAAATATGTACACAAGGATAAAATTCTTGGTAAGGTGATGTTTAAGTATTTCCCAAGCTTTGGCACAATTCAATAAGCTTTGTATAAAGTTAAAGGCGATGTCTCTTTTCAGAGACATCGCCTTTAGTTAATTTATTCGTTATTATCCATTATGTATGAGCCGTCATTCATAATCGCAATTGCCAAATCACCATATTTATAAAAGCGTTTAACTGTATTGGTAAAATTAAGATAGTCAGAAACAGTATAATTATTACCGTCAATTCTTCTGACCTTATTATTATCACAGCATACATATAAATCGCCGTTATCATAGCAGATGTGACTTGGATTTATAAAGGTTTGAGCATCAATACCGCCGATTCTTAAATCAACCTTCATATTCTGTGCTGAATATCTTATAACACAGTTTTCTTCAGGACATACACTCCAGAAATATTTTCCTTCAAGTGCAAGACATTTTATCGGTTTTTCGTGATAATCAAATGCTCCGCTCCATTCAAGCTCACCCTCGCGGTCAAATATACCTGCCTCGCCGTTAGGATAAATTGCAAGCACACGTCTGTCATACAGTACAGCAGCATCACACTGAACAAAATTAGGTATAATTTCGCTTATTCTTTTGAAATTAGCACCGAATTTTTTTAATAGATAAGCACTTTTGGTTAAAACATCAACGCTTTTACTTTTGAAATCAACTACTGAATACTGCACCTTATATTGATTGGGATTAGTAAGCAGAGGCAGTTTTTCTACAACGATTACAGAGCCCTCACTATATTTGATTACATCAACAATTTCCTTTGAAGTGATTTTCTGCAAGAGTTATTCCTCCATTTCTGCAAAGGTTGTGTTTGTAAGGTAGCCTAGTGTCAGCAAGCTATCTGTAAGATGTACATTTTCAACCAGTACCTCCGGATGTGCCATTGCAATATCAAAATTGGAAAAGTTCCAGAAGCTCTTGATTCCAACCTTGACAAGTAAATCTGTAATTTCTCTCATATCATTTGATGGTATACAGGTTACAGCACATACAGGCTCATTATCAATGCAGAAATTTTCAATATAGTTTATATGCCTTACAGGGATACCCTTAATCATATTACCGCAAAGTGCTTCATTTTTATCAAAAATTCCGATTAATTTAAAGCCGCTGTTTTTATTGAAAATTTTGTTTGTTACAGCCTTGCCGAGATTACCTGCGCCTATAAGAATTGTTTTAATCTCATTGTTAACGCAAAGTATTTCGCCGATTTTATCATAAAGCTCAGGTACGTTGTAGCCGTAACCCTGCTGACCAAAGCCGCCGAAGCAGTTAAAGTCATGCCTAATCTGAGATGCGGTTAAACCCATTCTTGCAGCAAGCTCTTTTGAGCTTATACGAATAATACCGTTTTCTTTAAGTGTTCTTAAAAAACGGTAGTAGCGGGGGAGTCGTTTAATAACGGATATTGAAATATCTTCCTTTGCAGACATTATAATTTCCTCTTTTTCAGATTATTTAGTCATCTCGGTGATTGTTTCCATCACGTAATCACCAAACTCGCTGCAGGTGCAGCCTGTCTCTCTGCCTGTTATAACAAGCTTTTTCTCTTCAAACATACATTTATCGAGTGCAGCCTCAAGTGCATTAGCCTGCTCCTGATATCCGATATGTGAAAGCAGCATAACAGATGCACGAAGCATTGAGCAAGGATCAGCATACTGACCTCTGCCTTCTTTAATCATACGCGGTGCTGAGCCGTGAATAGCCTCAAACATAGCGTATTTCTTGCCAATATTTGCAGAACCGGCAGTACCTACACCGCCCTGGAATTCAGCAGCCTCGTCAGTTATGATGTCACCATAAAGGTTAGGAAGGACAAATACCTTGAAATCTTTTCTTCTCATTGGGTCAATAAGCTTAGCAGTTGTGATATCAACATACCAGTCATCTGTTACGATATCAGGGTATTCCTCACCGATTTTCTGAGCAGTTTTAAGGAATTTGCCGTCAGTCGTTTTAATAATATTTGCCTTTGTGATGATTGAAACCTTGCCCTTGTTATTCTTCTTAGCATACTCATAGGCAAGACGAGCAATTCTCTCACAACCCTCTTGTGTAGCTACTGTAAAGTCAACTGCAAGGTCGTCTGTGATGTTTACACCATGTGAGCCTACCGCATAACCGCCCTCAGTGTTTTCTCTGAAGAAAGTCCAGTCAATTCCCTCCTCAGGTACTTTAACAGGTCTCATATTAGCAAAAAGGTCAAGTGCTTTTCTCATAGCAACATTTGCTGATTCAACGTTTGGCCATGGATCTCCTGCTCTTGGAGTAGTAGTAGGGCCTTTAAGAATTACGTGGCATGATTTTAATTCTTCAAGCACATCATCAGGAATTGCTTTGTTGCATGCTGCACGGTTTTCAATTGTAAGACCATCAATTTCCTTGAATGTAACCTTTCCCTTAGCAACTTCATCTTTGAGAAGGAATGCAAGAACTCTTTCGCTCTCTTTTGTAATTACAGGACCAATGCCGTCACCGCCGCAGATGCCGATAACAATTGTATCAAGTGCATCATAGTCAGTGAAATTCTTGTCCTCTTTGATTTTTTTTGCACGAGCAAGCTGCTGTTCCATAAGTGCACGGAATTTTTCAACAGCCTCGTCAATTATCTGCTTTTCGTCAGCCATAATGATTCTCCTTGTGATAATTTATGATTTAATCAGCAGGGAGGATATGCACCTCCCGCTTAGTTTTTACAAATGTTTATTTGTTCATTTCTCTTGTGTAATCTAAAAGACCGCCGCAAACCAACATTGCTCTCTGTCTGTCAGAAAGGTGTGATGAGTCAAGCTCATATTCCTCACCCTTGGTGATATTCTTAAGAACAACCTGCTTGTTGTTTTCAATGCAGTCCTTGATGTTTTCAAGTGCAAGCTCGTCCATCTGGTCGATTTTATCGTAATCAGCCTCATTTGCAAATGTAAATGGAAGAATACCAGCGTTAACAAGATTTGCAACGTGAATTCGTGCAAATGATTTTGTTACAACAGCCTTAACACCGAGATAAAGCGGAACAAGTGCTGCGTGCTCTCTTGATGAGCCCTGACCATAGTTTGAGCCGCCGATGATTATACCCTTGCCCTCAGCCTTGATTCTTTCAGGGAAGCTTTCGTCACATACAGCAAAGCAATACTGTGAAAGGTGAGGGATGTTTGAACGATAAGGGAGTATCTTTGCACCTGCAGGCATGATGTGGTCAGTTGTGATATTGTCGCCAACCTTGAGCACAGCCTTAGCTGTGATGTCCTCAGGCAATGCCTCAGTGTGTGGGAAAGGCTTGATGTTCGGACCTCTGAGTACCTCAACGCTGTCAGCCTCTTCAGGTGAAGCAGGAGCTTCAATCATATTGTCATTCACAATGAACTGCTCAGGCATTGTGATTTCAGGCGCATCACCAAGCTCACGAGGATCTGTAAGATAACCTGTAAGTGCCGATGCAGCTGCGACCTCAGGTGATACAAGGTAAATACCTGCATCCTTTGTGCCTGAACGTCCCTCAAAGTTTCTGTTAAAGGTTCTGAGTGATACACCTGCTGAGTTAGGTGACTGACCCATACCGATACAAGGTCCGCAGGCAGATTCAAGAATTCTTGCACCCGCATTTATCATATCTGAAAGTGCACCGTTGAGTGCAAGCATATTAAGCACCTGCTTTGAACCCGGAGCAATACAGAGTGATACTGAAGGATCAACGGTCTTACCTTTAAGAATTGCAGCAACCTTCATCATATCAACATAGGATGAGTTTGTGCATGAGCCGATTGCAACCTGGTCAACCTTGATTTTGCCGATTTCGTCAGTAGTCTTAACTCTGTCAGGCATATGAGGGCAAGCCGCCATTGGTGTGAGTGAGCAAAGGTCAATATCAATAACCTCATCATATTCAGCATCAGTGTCAGGCAGAATTTCAGTCCAGTCATCCTCACGACCCTGTGCCTTGAGGAATGCAAGTGTGATTTCATCTGAAGGGAATATAGATGTTGTTGCACCAAGCTCAGCACCCATGTTTGTGATTGTAGCTCTTTCAGGAACAGAGAGTGTCTTAACACCCTCGCCGCCGTATTCGATAATTTTACCTACGCCACCCTTAACGCTCATAATTCTGAGCACCTCAAGGATAACATCTTTAGCTGATACCCAAGGCTTGAGATAGCCTGTAAGATTAATTCTTGTCATTTTCGGCATCGGGATATAGTATGTACCGCCGCCCATAGCAACAGCAACGTCAAGTCCGCCTGCACCCATAGCAAGCATACCGATACCACCGCCAGTCGGTGTATGGCTGTCAGAGCCGATTAAGGTTTTGCCGGGGATACCGAATCTCTCAAGATGTACCTGATGGCAGATGCCGTTACCCGGTCTGCTGAAATAAATGCCGTGTTTTTTAGTTACACTCTGGATATAGCGATGATCATCCGCATTTTCAAAGCCTGTCTGCAGTGTGTTGTGGTCGATGTAAGCAACTGATTTTTCTGTTTTAACTCTGTCAACACCCATAGCCTCAAATTCAAGATAAGCCATTGTGCCTGTTGCATCCTGAGTAAGTGTCTGGTCAATTCTCAGACCGATCTCAGTGCCTGCAATCATTTCGCCTTCTACAAGGTGGGATTTAATAAGTTTTTGTGCTAAAGTAAGTCCCATTGATAAAAAATCCTCCTAATTGTTTATAATTTTAACAAAGAGTATTTTATTACAATTCACCTGTTCTGTCAATGGCAGTTACAAAAATGTAATATTAATTTATTAATATATTCTATCTTATTTATATTGCACTGTTGAAATGAAGTTTAATTTGTGATAAAATAATACATTATGTTGCGTGCTTTTGGGCATAAATAACTAATGAGGTGTTTTTATGTTCAGTAACAGCAGCAAAAATAATGCAGAAGAAAATACAAAAATAGAGAATAAAGCTAAGCTTAAAAATAATCAGGAGCAGGAAAATAATGATGATCAGAATGAGGAGCCGCAGGTAAGCAGTACCTCTGAATTTGAAACAGGTTCAATTACTGTCTCAAAAGATGGTCACTTTATTCATTGCCTGACTATTATCGGTCAGATTGAGGGACATTATATCCTGCCCAGTCAGAATAAAACAACTAAGTATGAGCACGTTATACCTCAGCTTGTTGCAATTGAAGAGAGTAAGGAGATTGAGGGTCTGCTTATTATCCTGAATACTGTTGGCGGTGATGTTGAAGCCGGGCTTGCTATTGCAGAGCTTTTGTCTACTATGAAAACCCCAACGGCATCCTTAGTTCTCGGCGGCGGTCATTCAATCGGTGTTCCGCTTGCGGTCAGCTGTATGAAGAGCTTTATTGTGCCGAGTGCCACAATGACTGTTCATCCTGTAAGAATGAACGGTCTTGTTTTGGGAGTTCCGCAGACCTTATCCTATTTTGAAAAAATGCAGGACAGGATTGTCAATTTTGTTGCAAACAATTCAAAAATAAGTGATGCGGATTTTCGTACTCTTATGCTCAAAACAGGTGAGCTTGTTATGGATGTAGGCACAGTGCTTGACGGCGAGGGTGCAGTTGAATGCGGACTTATTGATGAGCTTGGCGGACTTTGTGACGCACTTGATTTTCTGAATAAAAAAATTGAGGAGGGTGAGGAGTGATTCATTCAATCATATCTGAAAATGATATCTTTTATACACCGCCCTCTGTATTAAACAGTATTCGTTCAAGTAATCCTTATGATTATATAAGGAACGGCTATTATCTTGACAATGCGTCTCTTTTCGGAGGTAAAAATTATGTGGATTTTAACTGCAATATTTCAGGCAATCGGACAAGCCTTAAGCTGGATATTCCCGATATCTGAAAGCGGACACAGTGCAATATTTCACGATTTTGCAGGGAGATTTACTAATGCCTGTTCACAGCTGACAGGTGTTATACATATTGGTATCGCTATTGGTATAATTGTCGCATTTTATAAGCTGTTTTTGCAATTAGCAAAAAACTTTTTCGGCGGCTGGAATGATTTATTCCATAAAAGACTTGACGTAAAAAAATCATCACCACAGAGGAAGTTTATGTATATGACAATTCTTTCTTTTGTTCCAATGATTTTTTATGTTATTCCTGCCGGAAAGTATGGTAATGTGTACTCTGTTTTTCACAGAATGTCATATAACGGCAATCTGCTTGGTGAAGGTATTTGTCTTGCATTGACAGGTGCATTATTGATTGTAACAGCATCTATGCTTGATAAAAAGCAGAAACCTGTTCCGCAGGTGCTGCAGGCTGTTATCATAGGAATTATTGCCTTTTTAGCAATTCCAACTGCAGGAGCCTCTCTTGTTGCAGGTGTATTCTGCGTTGCCGTAATTCTTGGTATGAGTGATAAATATGCTCTCAGGTATTCAATGGTGCTGTCAACAATGGTGCTTATTGTTATGGGTATTGCTGAGATATGTGTAGGTGTTACGAAGATATCAATTATCAGTGCTGTTATAGGTCTTATTATTTCAGCTGTCATTACATATTTATCGGTTAAGGTTTTGATATTTGTTATCAAAAATAAAGCACTTAAGTATTTTGCGTGGTACGATATTGTACTGGGTGTGCTTTGTGCGGTTATCGGCATATTTGAAATTGTGATTAAATAGGCTGAAATTTGTTTTAGTATTTCAGTATTGTGTAGAGGTAATTATGGCGAATAAAAATACAAAAACTAAATCAAAACAGAATAATTCTGCTAAAAAGACAAGCACTCCGAAAAATTCAAAAGCGGTACAACAGCAAATAAATCAAAAACAAGAGGATACGATGCGAATTGCAGGTATTATTGTTTTTGCCTTTTCAGTTATCTTTTTCTTTCTTGCAGTTATTTCAGGTGACGGAATATGGTTGGCTGTTCACAATGCCTATGTAGGTATTTTCGGTGTATTTGCCGCTTGTGTATTTCCGCTTATTTCAATTGTTGTAATGATATTTTATTCATTTAATAATTCACAGCCTGCAAAGCTGATTGCTAAGTCGTTGGAGACAGTCGTTATGGTTTTGCTTATTGCGTCTTTTGTACATATTGTAAGAAGTCAGACCGGCGAGGATTTTAAAGAAGTAATTGTAAATTGTTATAAAGATGCTCCGACAACCTTCAACGGCGGTTTTGTAGGTGCTGTTTTAGGCTGGCTTTTGCTTTCTATGGGCAAGGCGCCGGCGATTATTGTATCGATTGTTCTTTTTATCGTTGATTTTATGCTGCTTACAGGTATT
This sequence comes from Eubacterium sp., assembly GCA_029059925.1. Lineage (GTDB taxonomy): Bacteria > Bacillota > Clostridia > Oscillospirales > Acutalibacteraceae > Eubacterium_R. Next base: position 10,491 of record JAIDVA010000087.1, read on the forward strand.
ACGGTAATTCAGTTTTTCACAGGTGCAGCTAAGCCTGCAACTGAGACCTATAAAAAGGTTGCTCCTGTAATTTCAGAGCAGATACAGAAAAGAAGAATGAGTAAAGAGGCTATTGATGTTCCTCTTGATATTGATCCGCCGGCTGATGAAGAAGAGGTTAAGCCCAAACGCAGAAGGTCGAAGAAAGAGGTATTCAATCCGGAAGAAGAAACTACCTCAGTTCCAAAAGATATTATTGATGAAATTAACGAGACTACTGCAAGAAACCGAATGGAACGTGAGCAGAAAAAGGCAGCGAAAAAGGAAAAATCAATTGATGAAATTGTAAAGGATGCCTCAGAGGAAAAGAAAGCACCTGAAAAGCCTGTCGAAGAATTCAATGTCTCTAAAGAGGCAATGGAATCTGCCGTTAATGATTATAATCTGCCATCTGTTGATTTACTTCAGGAGGCAGTTAAAAAGTCAACAAAGGATATCAGCGGAGAGCTTAAGGAAAATGCGGAGATGCTTATTAATACCCTCCATTCCTTTAATGTTGATGCTACAATAACCGATATTTCACGCGGACCGACCGTAACACGATACGAGCTTAAACCCGCTGCAGGCATCCGTATTTCAAAAATCACCAATCTTGCAGATGATATTGCTCTTAATCTTGCGGCTACGCATGTCCGCATTGAAGCGCCTATCCCGGGCAAGGCAGCTGTCGGTATAGAAGTTCCTAATACGATTAAAAATTCCGTATCTATGCGTGAGCTCATTGATACACCCGAATTTTATGAGCAGAGCTCAAAGCTTTCTGCTGGTCTCGGTAAGGATATTGCAGGTAAATGTGTTTACTGTGATATTTCTAAGATGCCTCATTTGCTTGTTGCAGGTACTACAGGTTCCGGTAAATCTGTGTGTATGAACTCAATTATTACTTCAATTCTTTACCGTGCGAAGCCTGATGAGGTTAAGTTCCTTATGATTGACCCTAAGCAGGTTGAATTTTCCAAATATGCAGGCATTCCGCATCTGCTTGTACCTGTTGTTACTGATCCTCGCAAAGCGGCAGGTGCACTTGGATGGGCAGTGTCCGAAATGCTGCAGAGATACCAGCGTCTTTCACAGGTTGGTGTACGTGATATTGAGGGTTATAACAAGTATGTTAAAAAGCACGAAGATATGGAGCTTATGCCTAAAATCTGTATCTTTATTGATGAGTTTGCAGATTTGATGATGGCGGCGCCTAAGGAAGTTGAGGATTCTGTCTGCCGCCTTGCACAGATGGCGCGTGCTGTAGGTATGCACCTTGTTATTGCTACACAGCGCCCGTCTGTTGATGTTATTACAGGTCTTATCAAGGCTAAT
>JAIDVA010000088.1 GCA_029059925.1 Eubacterium sp.
ATATAAACCCTCTGCTCATAATAAAGCAGAGGAATAAATTATTGTTTAGAGTGCGATAAATCACCCATAACCGCACACAGAATAAATACAAAAATAATATGTCGCAATAACAAAGCCGAGGAAATTTATGAATTACCCGTCAGAACAATCTAAAACATATGCAGGTATCGAACCCGCATATGTTTTGTGTGCTTTTTGTCTTTTGCTCGGGGGCAGTACCATCGTACAGCTCCCACTCGCAAAATACAAAATTCTGGACGATTTCTCACCCTCTAAATACACTTATCCCCGTTACTACGTGCTACGATAAACAATAATTTACTGTACATATCTAATAGAAAAGGAAGATTTATGTGCAGTATACGAAAGTCGAAATTTGCGGAATCAACACAAATCAGCTCAAGGTGCTTAAGGAAAGCGAAAAAATGGAGCTTTTGCATAAGGCGCACGCGGGTGACAAAGCAGCAAGGGACAAGCTTATAGAGGGCAATCTGCGCCTTGTATTATCGGTGGTTCAGCGTTTTGCCAATCGCGGCGAAAATATGGACGATTTATTTCAGGTTGGTGTAATCGGACTTATTAAGGCGATTGATAACTTCAATCTTGACTTGGATGTTCGCTTTTCAACCTATGCAGTACCTATGTGTATCGGCGAAATCCGTCGTTTTTTAAGGGATAACAACGCAGTTCGTGTTTCACGCTCAATGCGTGACACTGCCTATAAGGCAATGCAGGTTAAGGAAAGGCTGATTAATGAAAATCAGAAAGAACCATCCGTTGAAGAGATTGCAAAAGAGCTTGGTATGAAAAAATCGGATGTCGTTCTTGCACTTGAGGCGATTGTTGATCCTGTATCGCTCTACGAGCCTGTTTATTCCGACGGCGGCGATACTATATATGTTATGGATCAGGTTGGTGACAGCAATACAGATACGGATTGGATAGACGAAATTATGATTAAGGATGAAATAGCAAGGCTTGACGACAGGGAACGCAACATTATGTATCTTCGCTTTATGCAGGGCAAAACGCAAATGGAGGTTGCCAAAGAGGTTGGAATATCTCAGGCACAGGTCTCCCGTCTTGAAAAAAATGCGCTGAAACGAATTAAAGGGCAAGGCTAAGGAATTCCACTGCAATGCCTGAAATTCACCCCAATTCTGACAATGTGCCGCCAATGACTGTGATATGCTTGACGAATCAGCACAAAAACGTTATGATAATAAAGAAGATGTTAAAGTCAGAATTGAAAAGGGGATGTTTTTTTTGAAAAAGGGGATTGCAGTTTTTTTACTCTTATTCAGTATGACAGGTGCACTTTTGGGGTGCGCAAAACAACCAGAAAATAATATTGTGATTAACTCACTTGAGTTGACCGTTGAGCAGTCAAATGAATTATTAGAAACAATTGATTGGCTGCCTTTGGGAACTGTTGTCAGCGTTGATGATTCCGGACAAAAAATAATGATTGTTGGAAGAAATCAGCGTGATGCTTACAATCCAAATGTTAGTTACGAGTATTCTGCTGTATTTTATCCACAAGGATTAATGAATCCTGAAGAAAATATGCTGCTTAATCTCAATCAAGTCAAGCAAATCCACTATCTTGGTTATTCAGACAATCAGAATAAACAGTTTGAAGAATTTTTGAATGATTATGTTAAAGAAAATAATATATCGTTTGATAATTAATACATTTCATTTGAATTACCTATAGCACGGAGCAGAGTGGGCAACCATTCTGCTTTAAAAATAACATTGCCGTTTTATTATAATAAAACAGGGAGAATGGTTATGCAGGATTTGATAAAGAAATTTGACAGTGCTTTGTGCGATATTGGCAATTCGTTATTAACACAGCCATTGTTCTACAATTCACCCATTAGTATCAGATTTGAAATCGGATATGGCGATATTGATAATCAAGAAAACTATTTTAATCATGCTGTTGACAGATTGATTAAAATTTACAATCACAATGCCTTTAAGCCTGATATACTCAGAATAAATATTATTGAGGATGATTGTTTCGTAAGTAAGAAAAGCGTTTTGGATGCGTGCAGGGCTATCGGACTTGGTGAGTTCTTCGAGAGGCTTGACGAGTCGGATATTGACGGAGAAATTATTGCTGAGCATCAGTTGTATTGGAATATAGACAAATCTGATTTCGATTATAAAAAACTGTTTTTTGAAATCGTGCGTGGTGATTTTGGTGGGAACAGGGGATTTGTAGACAGCGTGTATTTTCTGGATTCTGAAAATCATATTCTATTTCATCCTTATGATGACAGAGGTGCTGATTTGATTGCAGCAGACAGAGAAAAAATCAGATGCTTTTATGATGATTTTAATGAATGGATACTTGACTATGACCGCGAAAAAATAGATAAACTGTTTTTATCATAATAATAAACCGCTGACAGGATATGCATAGGTACAATGCAAAGCTTTAAACCAAAGGACAATATTGTTCTTTGGTTTATTTTATGTTATACTTTTATTAACAGATAAATCGGGAGTTGGGAGGTCATTTATCTATATGGATACACTGGAAATAAAAAAAGTGGACAGAGGTACAGACTTAGCAGATAAACTAATCTGTTTTGTTGAAAATTTCTCATGGGAAGATGTAAAAGACCATATGTTAGGTGAGCTTCGGGCATGGGCGTTTACGGATTGGGAAACCCCATTTGCAGCAATAGTAAATGGTCAGATTGTAGGAATAGCCTACACCAGGAAGAGCGACTATTATCCGTTACCTGAAATATATCCATGGGTATCAGGTGTCTTTGTGGCAGAAAATTATCGTGGACACAGGATAAGCGAAAAGCTGATTTCCTTTGCAAACGAGTACGCAAAGGAAAATGGATTTGATAAAACATATATCCCATCAATACATGTTGGATTATACGAAAAGTATGGATATCGCTATCTCAGGGATATTGTTAATTATGGTAATGGAACAGACCGATTGTATGTCAAAGAAATATAATATGGGGGTTCGACAACTTCCGATTTGTGGAGGGATTGATAAGATGCAAAATAATAGAGAATTTTGGGAAGTATTAGATGAATTGGTATCCACTTCAGAAATTGTAATTGATAGACCAAAAGGAACCGCACATCCCAAGTATCCTAATTTCATTTACAGAGTTGATTATGGGTATTTGAAAGGTACAGCCTCTATGGATGGTGCAGGAATAGACGTATGGGTTGGAAGTGGCGAAAACAAGATTGATGCAATAATGTGTATTGTTGATTTGATGAAAAAAGATTCAGAAATCAAAATTTTAATTGGCTGCACAGAAGAAGAAAAACAAATCATATATCAAACGCATAATGAAACAGAATATATGAAAGGTATTTTAATTCGGCGATAAATTTTTCGGTTTATTGGCCAACTGTAAATGTAATACTGTAGCAAGCATCGGATTTTGATATACAAAATCCATATCAAAAACCACGAACAATAAATGTTCGTGGTTTATTTGTTGGTTAATATTATTTGCTGCACGAATATAATATCGTTGTTTATAATGTCATATGATTATAGGTAAAGACTTTTGCTATTGAAGTTTTTGCTTATATTTTTCGATGTTGCTTTTAATAAATTGTTAAAATTATAATGAAAGTATTGACGGATGTTGAAAAATATTATACAATATGCACAAAGATATAATTTTAAGAAGGGTACAACTATGAAAAACAGTGCAGAAAATATAAGAAATATAACCATTGTAGGCCACGCATCAAAGGGTAAAACCACCCTTTGCGAAGCATTGCTCAATATTGCCGGTGCGACAGAGAGAATGGGCAAGGTTGTTGATGGCAATACAGTATGCGACTTTGATGCTGAGGAAAAAAAGAGAAAAATAAGTGTTAACAGTGCTGTTGCATCCATTTCTTATAAGGGTAAAAATCTCAACTTTATTGACACACCCGGCTTGTTTGATTTCGCAATGGGCAGTGCCGAGGGTATTCGTGCTGCCGATACAGCGATTATTGTTGTGTCTGCTCGTTCCGGTCTTGCTGTCGGTGCTGAAAAAGCATTCAAAAATGCAGGGGCCAAAGGCTTGTCACGTATTTTTGTTACAACCAAAATGGACGATGAGCGTGCAGATTTCTACAAGAGTTTTAACGGAATTGTAGCAAAGTTCGGCACACAGGTTTGTCCTGTTGTTGTGCCGGTGCTTTCAGCAGGCAAGGTGCGCTCTTACTATAATATGATTGAGGATAAGGCATATGTTTATGAAAACGGCTCAAAGAAGGAAGTAACTCCGGAGCCTGCCGATGTTCCTCGTTTTGAAGCTATCAAGGCTGTTTTTGCCGAGGCTGTTGCATCAACCGATGAAGAGCTTATGGAAAAATTCTTTGAGGGTGAGGAGCTTACACGCGAGGAAAAAATCAAGGGTGTTAAGCTTGGTATGGCTGACGGCTCAATTATTCCTGTGTTTGCACTTTCAGGCTTAACAGGTGTTGCGTGTGATATGCTGCTTGATTTTGTTGCAGACGTATGTCCTGCGCCGTTATCAGAATATGCAATTGACAGTGACGGATGTCCTGTTGAGCTCAAGGCTGATGCCGATGGACCGCTTGCTGCAATCTGTTTTAAGACAGTGTCCGATGCTTTTATCGGCAAGCTTAATTTCTTCAAGGTTGTCAGCGGTAAAATTACTCCATCCACTCCTGCCTATAATGCAAGAACCGGCAAGGAAGAGAGAATGGGTAAAATTATTAAGATGTTCGGCACAAAACAGCTTGATATTTCAGAACTTTCAGCAGGAGATATTGGCTGTGTAACCAAGCTGGGCGGCTTTTCAACCGGTGACACAATGTGTTCATCAAATAATGTTGTAAAGCTTGATGGTGTTGCAGTTCCTACTCCTACTTATAAAATGGCAATCGGTGCAGCTAAAAAGGGTGAAGAGGAAAAAATTGCCTCAGGTCTTATCCGACTTTGTGAGGAGGATCCGTCACTTAAGTTCACCAATAATATTGAGACGCATCAGCAGATTATTGCCGGTTTAGGTGAGCAGCAGCTTGAGGTTACAGTATCAAGACTTAAGGATAAATTTGGTGTAGAGGCTGTTTTGGCAACACCGAAGGTTGCTTACAGAGAAACAATTACACGCAAGGTGTCCGCTCAGGGACGTCATAAAAAGCAGAGCGGCGGTCACGGTCAGTTCGGTGATGTATTTATTGAATTTGAGCCTTATGATACCGAGGGACTTGTATTCGCAGAACGAGTTGTCGGCGGTTCTGTTCCAAAGAACTTTTTCCCTGCAGTTGAAAAGGGACTTAATGAGTGTATGGAGTCAGGTGTGCTCGCCGGCTATAAAATGGTAGGTGTTAAGGCTACGCTTTATGATGGCTCATATCATCCTGTAGATTCAAGTGAAATGAGCTTTAAAATGGCTGCAAGCCTTGCGTTTAAAGAGGGTATCAGCAAGGCAATGCCTGTAATTCTTGAGCCGATTGTTACCCTTAAAGCAATTGTTAATGATGATGCAATGGGTGATATTATTGGTGATATCAACCGCAGACGAGGCAGAGTTCTTGGTATGACACCAACCTCTGATGGTAATCAGGAAATTATTGCAGAGGTGCCGGATGCTGAGATGACGACTTTCTCAACCTCGATGCGTCAGATTACACAGGGAAGAGGCTCATTTACAACAGAATTTGCACGTTATGACAGAGCACCCGAGCATATTGCCCAAAAGGTAATTTCAGAATCAAATGCTTAAAAACGAAATGTAAACTTCTGCATTTCTAAAATAATAAAATTTTATGTAGAGGACGGTACAGTTGAAAGACTGTACCATTTTTTTGACTCTATGTGAAATTTTTGATAATTATTTTATAAAGGTGCCTTGACATATTTAGTTTTATGAGCTATTATATTGTTAAGGTACCTTAACAATTGTGAAAGTGAGGAAATGATTATGAAAAAGGACTTTAATGAGAATTTAAAAAAAGAACATTATGAAAATGCTGATAACAACAGTAAGCTGATAATCAATTTGCGCAATATTAATCATACTATGCACTCTTTGTACGAAGGAAGAGGAAGTCAGAAACGAATATTGATAATTCTGCTTGAAAATGAAAACATTACGCAGCAGGAGCTTACAGAAAAGCTTGGTATTAAACCGGGCTCAGCAAGTGAAGTGATTGCAAAGCTTGAAAAAAGCAACCTTATTGAAAGAACAAAAAACATACTTGACCGCCGTACTGCCAATATTACTTTAACAGATGAGGGACGTGCTATGGCAGAAGATGCAAAAAAACAAAGAGAAACCCGACACGAAGAAATGTTTTCTGCCCTTTCTGAGGAGGACAAAGCAGTACTTCTTTCCCTTCTTGAAAAAATCAACAGTGATTGGGGAAAATTCGAAGCAGAAGAAAGAGAGCATCACCATCATATGGGTCATCCGCATCACAAGGGGCATCAACACGGTGCTCATCACCCCAACGAAAAGCATCATAAGCACAAAAACAATCATAACAACGACAGTGATTATAAAAAAGGCTGTGACGGAAACTGCAGTGATTGCCCTCATCCTTGCGGCAGGAAAAAACAGAAATAATATTTGTGATTATGAAAATCATCGGTATAAACACAGCAGAAATTAACTATAAAAATCCCCATAAGGTACTATTAAATACCTTATGGGGATTTTTATAGTTCTCAGTTTTGATTAATTCATAATGATTTTTTTATTTACTCTTATCATCAAAACATATGCAATAATCATTATTACAATTTCTGCTATAGGGAAGGTAATCCAGATAGCCCAGCTTTCTGTCAACGATTTCAATGTAAGCTGTGCAAACATCCATGCAACGGGCAATACAAAAACAAGCTGTCTTCCAAGTGAGATTATCAATGATTCAACCCCCCTGTTGAGTGCCTGAAAGACACCTTGAAGTGCAATATTGATTCCTGCAAAAACAAAGCTTATTGTAATAATGTGCATTGCACTTATAAATACTGCTTGTGTCTCACCTGATAAGCTGAATATTCCGGCAAACGGCTGTGCAAATATTTCAACAACAGCTGTGCCGAAAAGCATAATTGCTGAAGTATAAAGTATACCGTATTTGACACCGTCTTTTATGCGCTCCTTATTTTTCATGCCATATGAAAAAGATACGATAGGTGTAATTGCGTCACGCAGTCCGAATGCTGCAAACAGAACAAACTGCTGAATTTTGTAAAACAAGCCATATGCTGTAACCAAAGATTCACTGACTGAAACAAGTACAATATTAAGTCCGTAAGTCATAACTGACATAAGTGCCTGCGCAATAATAGCAGGAAGTCCGACGCAATATATACCTTTGATAACCGATGCCGACGGTTTTATATATTCTAATTTTTTAGGGATTGACTTATTTACTTTTATGTGGAATATGAATGCTAAGAGCCACGATACGCACTGACCGATTACAGTTGCAAGGGCGGCACCCTTTACTCCCATTTCAGGGAAACCGAGCAGACCGTAAATCATAATCGGATCTAAAATAATATTGGTAACTGCGCCTGCAATTTGTGAAATTGTGGAATACATGGAGTGACCTGTTGCCTGAAGCAGTTTCTCATATATTGCAAAGAAAATGACTCCCGGTGATGCAATACAGCATATTCTCAGATAGCTCACTGCCATATCATAAACAGTCTGATTTGAAGTTTGGGTAGATATATATAATTTTACACCGAAAATGCCGAACAGCAAAAAGAATATATAAATTATAATTGCAAGAAATTGTGCATTTCCTGCCACCTTACCTGCTCTTTTTTCTTTTCTCATTCCTAAATTTTTTGCAACAAGCACATTGGTTCCTATTCCTGTTCCTATTCCTATTGCAACCATCAGCATCTGAAACGGGAAAGCAAGGGTAAGAGCGTTAAGTGCATTTTCGCCGTTTTGTGGCATGTTTGAAATGAAAGCACTGTCAACAATATTATAAAGTGCCTGCATTACCATAGATACAATCATGGGAATTCCCATTGACAGCATTAGTTTTTTTACCGGCATAGATGCCATTTTTTCGTTTTTTATGTCCATAAATACCTCCTAAAAACAAAAAAATGTGCAGCCCTGCCGATTGGAATTACGCAGTAAGCTACACATCTTGTAATATTATACGTTTTTATGAAATATTGTCAAAGGCAATTTTGCACAAATTTAGATTTATTATAAAGCTATTTTTTTACTGCCATTACGGATTGGTCTGTTATTTCACCTGAAAGTGCATCAATCTCATATTCGTATTTTGTTGTTGATGTCTTAAATTCAACCTCATAAATATATATTCCGTTATCTTTTTCAAGGGTAACCTTAGAATATCCAATATCCTGTATGGAAATCAAACTGTCATTAAGTGCAATGTTTTTTGCCATGTCAAGACCGATATATTCAGAATCTGCTGTAATAATACTCTTTGAATTGTTTTTTGGCTCAAATATTTCTTTTTCATAAGAAATAATATTGGAATTTATATCAATTTCGTATTCATAATCGTATGAAGAATCAGAAAAAGTAACTTCATAGTATGTTGTGTTCTTATTACGTTCTTCATGTGCAGATATATAAATTAATCTTTCCTGTGCAGCATCTGAATTTTTCAGTGCAATATCTATTGCCGCTTCAATTGTAATTTCACCGGATACATTATCATTTTGTGTCTTGTCACTATCATCATTATTCGCTTTATCTGAATTCTGCTGATTTGCTGATGTATCAGTAATGCCTTGTGATGCAGGAGAATTATTTTGGCTATCGCTTGCTTTATACTTACTGTTAAACATCGTTCCATTATGTGAAATTAGAGCAGATGCAATGATTACTACAACTAAAACCGAAACCAAAATGATTATTGATGAGCGCATTTTATTGCTTTTCATACTATCAATTTCCTTATTTTCATTTTCCATTTTCAAAATTACCTCCTAAAAATAAAAAATGTGCAGCTATGCCGATCGGAATTACGCATAAGCTACACATCTTGTTATTATTATACTGCTCTTTTAAAATATTGTCAAAGGCAATTTTGTGAATTTTTTATATTACTTGTATTCATTTTTATAATGATGTATAATAAAACTATTCAAAGGAGGATGCTGGCATAATTTGTATGGCATCCTTTTATACTTTAGGAGGAAACGCTATGGCATCAAACGTTCTTACAAAGAAAAAGAAATTCGGCTATGCCTTTGGCATATTTACCGAATCGCTGATTTATAATATGTTTTACACATATTATCTTACTTTTCTTATAGAAATTGTCGGTATACAAGCAAAGTTTGCATCAATTGTGATTTTCGTTTCTATCGCGTGGGATGCTGTAACCGATCCGATAATAGGCAATTATGCTGATCGTGGCGGTGTGGATAAGCGCAAGGTAATGAAAGGTGCTTTGCTCCCGCTTGGCATAATTTTTATTGTTGCGTGGACCTCTATCGGTGCCGGACTTACCAGCCAGACAGCTAAGATTTTGCTTTACACGGTTATTTCAATGGCAATATGGGTTTTCTATACAATGTATACAATTCCGTACTATGCCGTTGTAGCTGAGCTTACAGAGGATTATGACGAGCGTACCAATATCCGTTCCACTGCTTCACTTCTTAATGCGGGAGCGGTTGGCTTAGGCAATGTTTTGCCTGCTCTGGTACCGACTGTTGCAATATTGCTCGGTGAACGTTTTTCAAGCAATTCTTATGCCGTTGTTGCTGCGTTAATAAGCATTATGGCTGTGGCACTTGGCTTTGTGTGTGTTAACTCGCTGAAAGGTGTTTATACTCCTAAGCCTGCTACGGCAGCGAATACTAAAAGTACAATTGGCGATACCTTCAAAGCCTTTGGTCAGATATTAAGACTTAAGCCTGCGAAATTCTTTTTGTTGTTTGTTTTCTTTTTTCTTACTGCATCATCCATGATTCAGTCCAATCTCACATATATGGTGGTTGACTGCATTGGTATGGATTATGATACAGGTATAGTATATGTGATCATTTCGATGGTTGTCTCCATGGCTATTGTTGTGCCGATTGTTGAAAAGGTTGCCGAGAAAACTGACAGACGTACAGCAAGCATCATTTTCCTTACAATTACTATGCTTGGTGAAATTATAGCTAAAATAGTTGGTCTTGATGCACAAATCGGAAATTTCAGAATTATGTCGATTGTTTGTGCTGCAATTCTGGGTATGGGTGTAGGAACCTTCTGGCCCTTCTTTTATTCAATGGGTTATGATCTTGTTGAGCTTGATGAGTTTAAGAGAGGGGAGAGAAGAGAGGCGCTTGTTACAGCTCTTCCGCAGCGTGTACAAAAAGTCGGTTCTGCAAACGGTATT
>JAIDVA010000089.1 GCA_029059925.1 Eubacterium sp.
CTATTATACTGTCTGTCAGGCAACACAGGGGCTTGCAGATTTTCTGAACAAGCACTTTGAAAATCCGTCAATCGCAATCGGTTATGATTCACGTATCAAATCAGATTATTTTTCAATCGAGGCTGCTAAGGTTTTAGCTGCAAATGGTGTTAAGGTTTATCTTTATGAGGAATTACAGCCTACACCATGCCTTTCATTCGCTATCAGACATTTCAAAACCTCAAGCGGTATTATTCTGACAGCATCTCACAACCCTGCAAAATATAACGGCTACAAGTGCTACAATTCAAACGGCTATCAGATGACGGATGAAGAGGCAAATGAGACCTATGAATTTATCAAAAAGGTTGACTATTTCACAGGAATCAAAACAATGGACTTTGATGAGGCTGCTGCACAGGGACTTATTGAATATATGGGTGATGAGGTCATTGACGCATTTCTCGATGAGGTGGTTAAGCAGTGTGTTAACCCTGATATAATCAAGGATGCAGGACTTAAGGTTATCTATACTCCGCTCAATGGCACAGGCAACAAGCCTGTAAGAAAAATTCTTGACAGAATCGGCGTTAAAGAGGTTTATGTTGTTCCTGAACAGGAAATGCCTGACGGCAGCTTCCCTACCTGCCCATTCCCGAATCCCGAAATCAAACAGGCATTTGAATGTGCACTCAAAATGGCAGAGAATATCAAGCCTGATTTGCTCCTCGCTACTGACCCTGACTGTGACCGTGTAGGCATTGCTGTAAAAGACAGTGACGGCGGTTATAAGCTGATGAGTGGCAACGAGGTTGGTGCAATGATGCTCAATTACCTTCTTTCTCAGAAGCAGGAAAAGGGTATGCTCAGCAAAAACAGCATTGCAGTTAAATCCTTCGTTTCAACAGATCTTGCCGAAGTTATTGCAAATAAATATAACTGCACCTTTAAGAACCTTCTGACAGGCTTTAAGTATATCGGTGAGCTTATTACTCAGCTTGAGGCAGAAGGCAGAGCAGATGATTTTGTAATGGGATTCGAGGAATCCTACGGCTATCTTGCAGGCACACATGCCAGAGATAAGGATGCTGTTGTAGGATCAATGCTTATCTGCGAAATGGCTGCTTACTACAAGGCTCAGGGCAAGAGCCTTGCTGAGGTTATGGACAGCATTTATGACGAATTCGGCTACTATTTCAACACGGTTGCAAGCTATACCTTTGAGGGTGCGTCCGGTATGGAAAAAATGGCAGGCATTATGGATGGGCTGAGAGAAAACGCACCTGAAAGCTTTGCCGGCATGCAGGTTACAGTTGTTGATGATTACAAAACATCTGTTTCAACAAACACATCAGACGGCAGCACAAAAACAATCGACCTTCCGAAATCAAATGTGCTTGCATATACACTTACAGACGGAAACAAGATTATCGTTCGTCCGTCAGGCACAGAACCGAAAATCAAGGCATATATCACAGCAATCGGCAAAGACAAAGCACAGGCACAGGCAATTGCAAACAGACTGCTTGCAGATGCTGACGCACTGATGAAATAAAGGAGAACATGATGAACAGAAAATGGGTTAAAATCACTGCAATTATACTTGCGGCACTTATGGCAGTCAGCGGACTCGGTGTAGGTGTTGTTGCATTGTTGAGTTAAATAAAAAAGGGAGCCGATGCTCCCTTTTTTAACATTATAAATCATCTGCATCCTGAACAGGATCTTCAAGCTCATCATTATAGTACATATCGGCTGTAACACCTGTATAACTGCCGTTAACATCACTGTTCACCATATCGGGACTGAGATAGGATGTCAAATCAATAATCGGCTGTTTATTTTGGTTTTTCTTATTATCTTTTTTCTTCATAAAAAATCACCCCTGCATTATTTTGTACAGGGGTGTGTTCTTTTATTTATAATTTTTCAACATCAATTACTGAAATTTTTTTCATAAATTCCTTTGTGCTTATCAGCTGTCCCATTTCCAAATACTCGTCCATATTCATATTAAAATTGTTAATAAAAACGGGTACATCATTATACTCGACATCTATATGCAAAACCTCGGCATCTGCCTTGACCTGATTCACGTCACAGGTATGAATATCATAAAGCTTTTTTACAACAGTCTCATTATTACGTACATATTCAAGAATAACATTTCTTGAGGATTTTGAAATTGAAATATACCTGATTTCTTCCTTTGAAAGAGCACGTGCCATAGGCATCTGAGCCACTGCCTTGCAGGCTCCCGAATTAACAAAAAATTCGTTGATAAAAATAGATTCAAGCCTGCTCGTATCGTCGGGAACAATTATCGCAAGGATATATTTGTTAAGCTTTTTTCCGTAAATGCTCTTCATAAATTCCTTGAAATGATATTGACTTTCGGCAATTCTTTCAGCAAATTCATGATAGAAAGGAATATTCGGTGCCGGATTAAGTGCAGGCATATTAAAGGTTCTGAATTCATCACTGTCCCTATCCTTAATAAGTATGCTGTTGTTTGTAATTATCATCGGAACTGTTTTTGCCATTATAACACCTCGTCAACATCTTTCAATGGTTATTATTTTACTACATACTATGTTTTAAATCAATAAAATTTAAAAAACAGACAATTTTTTGCAACACCTCTGCATAGGATTGATACTACATATAAAGAAAGCGACAAACGTTTTCTGTCTATATATGACAATTTGATAAAAATTTCAAAAAATTAATGCAATACAATATAATCTGTCTATTATAAACATCAGACGCTGCCGACGATAAGGCTCGTGTACAA
>JAIDVA010000009.1 GCA_029059925.1 Eubacterium sp.
TTTCCACTCGCCTAACAGGCCGACCAGTTTGAAGTGGTCAATAGGGAGCAACAGGCGTAGCAGGTGTAACAGGTCCAACAGGTCCGACAGGTGCAACGGGTCCGACAGGTCCTGAAAATGGTTTGGCAGCATATGGTGGTAAATATAATACTACCCCTCAAACTTTGAATTTGACCCTTGGTGGAACAACGGTAGTTCCACTTCCGACAGCTATGCCTGCTGATTCAGTAACCTATGCACCTGCCAATAGTATTACTGTTACAGAAGCAGGTGTTTATGAAATAAATTATTTCAGTACACTGTCTGCTGCTTTGGGTACAACAGTAACCCTTGCTGTTCGCCAGAATGGAACCAATATTCCGTCAACAGCGATTTCAAGACTTCTTTCTGTAGGTGTGAGCTCATTATACAGCGGAAGTACTATCGTAACCCTTAATGCCGGTGATGTTATTGATATGGCACTTTCTGCATTGCTTGCAGTTGGTGTAACTCTCGGCAGTGGTGTCAGTGCAACATTGACTGTTAAGAAATTGAATTAAAAAAATAATAGTATGCAAAAAAACGGACGGATTAAAAATCCGTCCGTAATTGATTATTCAGCTTTTATCAAATGAATACTGTTACTACATATGCGATATAGCCCATTAACATTACAATTCCCTGCCATCTGTTGAATTTCTTTGTTATGATTGTCGGGAAGATTGCGACAGCAATTGCTGCAAGGCAAACAACCATATCAATTGTAACAGATGATGCTGAAACAGCGAGTGCACCTGTACCTTTACCCATTGATACAAATGAGCATATTGGAAGAATAAGTGTAAGGTCGATAATATTAGCACCAAGAATATTGCCGACGGAAAGTGCACCAACCTTCTTTCTGAGCGCTGTAATGGTTGTTACAAGCTCAGGCAGCGATGTGCCGATTGCAATTGCAACTACGCTGATAACTCTTTGCGGAATGCCAAGAGTCTGTGCGATTGCTGTTCCGTGCTCAACAAGCAAATCAGCGCCGATTACGATTCCTGCCGCACCAAGAACAAAGAAAATAATGTTCTTTGCCCAATCCTTGCCTGTAGCCGTCTCCTTTGTAGGAACAATATCATCCTCTTCCTGAAGGCCGATATTATTTGGAGAAGGCTCAAGATGCTTTTCTTCCTTTTTCATTGACATAAAGTTTTCAATGAAAAATGCAATAAAGATAACGATAAGAACGATAAGGCCGATTATTGAGAGTGTATAATAATCATTTGTTTCACCCTCAAAGGTCAGTGCCTGCTTAGCAGTAAAGATACAGCCAAGTACAAGAGTAGCAGATGCTGCAAACATCATAAGTGCCTTTGGAGTGAATTCCTTGCGTTTAATCGCAAATGGCATACATACAATAAATATACCCATAATCATAGCTGTATTTGCAGTAACGGATCCTATGGCATTGCCCGCCGCCATATCAACATTGCCTTTTGCCGTTGCCTGAATACTTACAATCATTTCAGGAAGGGTTGTTGCAATAGATACGATAGTAGCACCGATTACAAATTTAGGTACGCCAAGTACCTCTGCAATCCAGCTTGCACTGTCAACAAACCAGTCTCCGCCCTTGATAATAAGGATTAGACCGACCACAAACAGTACATACATCAAAACTGTTGATCCCATATTTTTAACCACCTTTTAATTTGTCTTTTTATAATAACTTATATTCCCATATTTTGTCAATACAAAAAAGCCTGCAATACCTGACAATATAAAATACTTATTGTG
>JAIDVA010000090.1 GCA_029059925.1 Eubacterium sp.
GAATGAGCCGCCCGGAGCACGTATGCGTGTTGCTGAAACAGGACTGACAATGGCAGAATATTTCCGTGATGTTGAGCATCAGGATGTTTTGCTTTTTATAGATAATATTTTCAGATTTGTACAGGCCGGTTCAGAGGTGTCTGCACTTCTTGGCAGAATGCCGTCAGCTGTTGGTTATCAGCCGACACTTGCAACAGATGTAGGTGAATTGCAGGAGCGTATCGCATCAACCAAGAACGGCTCTATCACATCTGTTCAGGCAGTATATGTTCCTGCTGATGATCTTACAGATCCTGCTCCTGCAACTACCTTTGCACATCTTGATGCTACAACTGTTCTTTCAAGAAAGATTGTTGAAAAGGGTATTTACCCTGCTGTTGATCCGCTTGAGTCAAACTCAAGAATTCTTGAGGCTGATGTTGTCGGTGAAGAGCATTATGAGGTTGCTCGCAAGGTGCAGGCTTATCTGCAGAAATATAAGGAATTGCAGGATATTATTGCAATTCTCGGTATGGAGGAGCTTTCCGATGAAGATAAGCTGACTGTTTACCGTGCAAGAAAGATTGAAAAATTTCTTTCACAGCCGTTCCATGTTGCTGAGGCTTTCACAGGCTTGCCCGGTATCTATGTATCTGTAAAGGATTCCGTAAAAGGGTTTAAGGCTATTGTTGACGGTGAGGTTGACGATGTTCCGGAAATGGCATTCTTCAATACAGGTACGATTGAGGATGTTCTCAAAAAGGCTGAGGAAATGTCAAAGCAGTAAGCTGTAATTAGGTGATTATATGAATACCTTTAAATTGAAAATTATTGCATCAAACAAAATATTTTTTGACGGTGATGCACAGTCACTGGTTGTGCCAAATATTGATAAGGGTCTTGAGGGCTTTCTTGCCAATCATGAAAACTGTATTATGCCGGTTGAAACAGGAGAGATGAAAATAACCGATGCTGACGGTAAGGTTGTTGAAGCTTTTGTAGGTAATGGTTTTCTTGAATTTCTGGACAATACAGCAATGCTTGTTTGTATATCAGCTGAGCTGCCTGAAGAAATTGACGAGCGCAGAGCACAGGAGGCAAAGGACAGAGCAGAGGAGGAACTGCGTCAGCAGCGTTCCCAGCTTGAATATTATCATTCACAGGCGAACCTTGCCCGTGCAATGGAACGACTTAAGATTAAAAACAGACATAACATTTGATTTTGGGCATATTATTAAGGAGTGGTTTGACCACTCCTTTTTGTTTGTAAAATAAATTATTGTTTAGTGTATTAATTGGTGCTTCGTTTTACATCGTACGGGATTATGCGGGCGAACAATGTTCGCCCTACCTTGGTGTAGATTACGTGATTCGTAGGGTGCGATGTGAACCCTTTTGTCACCTGCGGTGACATTTCCCCTGACAGGGGAATAACATCGCACCGAATATACATACGCGTACAAACGGAACGATGTGGGCATCGTTCCCTACGATTGTTTGACG
>JAIDVA010000091.1 GCA_029059925.1 Eubacterium sp.
GTTTACAGCCCCTAAATTTATTCGTTTTTATTCAGTCTTATTTATAATTCTTGTATCCTCTTCACCTGTCTCAAGGTTTATAAAACGAGTGAAAAGTGAAACCTTATTGTCCTCGTTCAGATTTTCCCAAATCATATCTGTAAAGCTGTCAATATCACCATCAATAGCAACCGGTGTAGGCTCACCTTCAAAAGAAGGAATTGGATCACCGTCACATTTATATGTATGAATAAAGTGACCAAGACCTGCAACAGCAGGATATTCATAGAAAAATCTTACACACTGCGGCTCGCCGTTATTTGACTTAAGGATTGAAAGATTATAATCACCATTCGGCTTAACCACACCCGAAATTCTTGGAGTATAATTTGGTGCATCAGGCTCAAACTCACGTGTAACAAGTGCGTGATGATAACAAAAGCCCTCACTCATATGGTCATAAATCGTATCTGTCTGATCGCCGTTTGTAACAATTGTTTTGCCGTCAATTTTCAAAACAGGATTATAAATAATAAGGCTTGGATCCTCCATCTTTGACTCATCAAAAGCCTTTGTGCGGATACCGCCTCTGTCATTTTCTTCAAAAATTCTGTTACGGCTGTTCACGCTTCTGCCCATAATGAAATAAGCAATAACCGCATTTTTGCCATCCTTTGATTTACCAAGAACAATTCCCCTGCCCGGATATGAATTTGTACTTAATTCTTTTTCAAGAGTAGTAATTTCCATCAGTATTCACCTCTTAATAACTTATATTATTTCCGTCTTATTATCTATTACCTTAATTCTGCCCTCACAGAAGAGTGACACTGCCTGCGGCAGTATTTTCCATTCACACTGCTCCATAACTCTTTTCTGCAGAATTTCAGGAGTATCGCCATTTTCAACAGCGGCTGCCTTTTGAAGGATAATCGGACCACCGTCACATTCCTCTGTTACAAAATGAACAGTTGCACCTGTCAGCTTAACTCCGCTTGCAAGCACTGCCTCGTGAACATGAAGTCCGTAAAAACCCTTGCCGCAGAACGACGGAATCAGTGCAGGATGAACATTCATCATCTTATGAGGGAAAGCCTCAACAATCTGCTCATCAAGAATTGTCATAAAGCCTGCGTAAACAACAAGGTCTGCCTTGACCTCAATAAGTGCATCTGTAACTGCTTTTGTATAGGTATGAACATCTGCATATTCTTTTCTTGCAATGACGCGGGTTGCAATGCCATTTTTCTTAGCTCTTTCGAGTGCATAGGCATCAGGGTTTGAGGCAATAACACAGGTGATTTTTCCATTTTTAATCTCACCTGAATTCTGAGCGTCAATCAGTGCCTGCAGATTTGTACCGCCGCCGGATACGAGAACTGCTATATTCATCATACTAATTCGACACCCTTTTCGCCTGCTTTGATTTCACCGATAACTGCTGCCTGCTCTCCATTCTCTTCAAGAATACGAACAGCCTCGTCTGCCTTATCAGCATCGACTGCAATTACAAGACCTGTGCCCATATTAAAGGTATTATACATATCTCTTTCAGGAATATTGCCTGTTTTTGCAATCAGGTCAAAAATCGGTTTTTTAAAGCATTTATCCTTCTCAATAACAGCAGTAAAGCCATCGTTTAACATTCTCGGTACATTTTCATAAAATCCGCCGCCTGTAATATGGCTGATCGCATTTACTGTTACCTTATCCATAAGTGCAAGAAGAGGCTTAACATAAATTCTTGTAGGAGTAATAAGCTCCTCGCCCAGAGTTTTGCCTAACTCATCATAATAAACCTTAATTGTCTCTTCATTAATATTGAATACTTTTCTGATAAGTGAAAAGCCATTTGAGTGAATACCTGATGATGCAACACCGATAAGAGCATCACCTGCCTTAAGATTCTCACCTGAAACAAGCTTGTCCTTTTCACCGATACCAACGGTAAAGCCGGCAAGGTCATATTCCTCGTTAGGCATCAGACCCGGATGCTCTGCAGTCTCACCACCAACAAGTGCACAGCCTGCCT
>JAIDVA010000092.1 GCA_029059925.1 Eubacterium sp.
AATTATTAAGGATAAAATGCTGGTCAAATTGAAGGTAGAAGCTTCTGTACTTTATGTCAATGATGATAACAGCCTTGAGAAATGTACACATTCTTTTTCAATAAGCAAGATTATTGATGTCAGTGATTCTCAAGAGGAGGATAAAGCAATTGTAAATGCCCAGATTTCAAGTATCTATATTAAATCGAAATCAAGCTCTAATGATGTGCTTAACGAGTTTGAGCTTGTGGGAACAGTTGCAATAAGCTATCAGATATGCAGTGTGTGCAGTCATGAATTTATCACAGATTCATATATGCCTCATTTTAATACAAATATAATTAAAGAAAAATTATCCCTAAAAAAATCACCTGTTTATTATAACGATGACAGGTCGGATGAGTTAATATTTGAAAGCGAAAAAAATATTATTGAGGTTATAGACCTTAAGTCGAGCATCGAAGCCTGTGTTATTAAGCAGTCAGTTATGCATCTTACAGTAAATCTGTCATTTTTATACTATGATGACAGTTCACAGCTTTGCAGCTATGAAAAAACAGCTGAAATCAGCTTTAAGCTGAGTGAAACTGAATGCGAAGGCGAGGGAAGTGCAAGCATTATTTCTTTTGATTTTGTAATTAAAAGTGCCGATAAGATATCGCTGAGACTGAATTATACTTATAATGCTTTTCTCTATACAAGGCAGAGTGTTGATTACCTGACCGATATTGAGGTGAGCGGTGAAAAAAGCAGTCTTAATATCCCTGAGCTTACACTGTATTTTGCAAATGAAAGTGAAGATGTTTGGGATATTGCAAAAAATTTTTCTACGGATATGTCGCTGATTATGCAGGAAAATAATTTGTCTTCACAGATTATTGAAAATAAAATGGTTGTACTTGTTCCGGGAATGTGAGGTAGATTATGAACAATAATATTTATAATGATATTTCTAAGCGAACAGGCGGCGACATTTATATCGGTGTTGTAGGTCCTGTAAGAACAGGAAAATCCACCTTTATTAAAAGATTTATGGATACGCTGGTTATCCCCAATATTGATGATACTTATGTAAAAGAGCGTGCGCAGGATGAGCTTCCTCAGTCATCTGCAGGAAGAACTATAATGACTACTGAGCCTAAGTTTATACCTGAGGATGCAGTAGAGCTTCATATGAATGAAAATTTAAAAATGCGAGTTCGTTTGATTGACTGTGTCGGATATATTGTGCCAAGCTCAGTCGGCTATATAGAAGAGGATCAGCCAAGAATGGTTATGACCCCGTGGTATGATGAGGAAATACCATTCAATATGGCTGCAGAAATAGGTACAAAAAAGGTTATTACCGAGCATTCTACAATAGGTCTTGTAATTACCACTGACGGCTCGATAAGCTCAATTCCGCGTGATGAATATCAGGAGGCTGAGCAAAGAGTTATTGATGAATTAAGGGCTCTTGATAAGCCGTTTGTTGTATTGATGAACAGTGCTCAGCCACAGATGCCTTCAACAATAGCTCTTTGCAAGGAACTTACAGAAGAATATGGTGTACCTGTAATACCGGTGAATTGCCTTGAACTGACAGAGCAGGAGGTTAACGATATTCTTTCTGATATTTTATATCAGTTCCCGGTATCACAAGTTGGTATTCATTTCCCATCATGGATTAATAATCTTGAAAAAGATAATTATTTGCGTTCATCACTTTTTGAAACAATAAAGAGCAATGTATCACAGCTGTCAAGCATCAGGAGTATTAAGGGCTTTGCAGGAACAATAGGTCAAAATGAGTATGTTGAATCAGTCTCTGTCTCATCTCTTGATTTGTCAAACGGTTGTGTTGATATTAAGCTTTATATTGATAACACCTATTTCTATCAAATTCTGTCCGAAAGCTGTCATATAGAAATTAAGGACGAAAAGGACTTAATGAGCAATTTCGTATCGCTTGTTGCAATGAAAAATGACTATGAGCGTTTTTCTAAAGCTCTCGCTGATGTTGAGGAAACGGGTTATGGAATTGTTATGCCTGAAATGAATCAGCTCTCGTTAAGTGAACCGGAAATTATGAAACAGGGCGGTCGTTACGGTGTAAGACTTAAGGCGGAGGCACCATCAATTCATATGATCAGATGCAATACCTTTACAGAGGTTGCTCCTATAGTTGGCAGTGAAAGCCAGAGCCAGGAGCTTGTTATGTATCTGCTCAAAGAGTTTGAGGAAAATCCATCAGATATCTGGAATACAAATCTTTTCGGCAAATCATTGCACGAGCTTGTAAGCGAAGGGCTTAATAACAAGCTGTACCGTATGCCTGTTGATGCAAGAAATAAGTTCAGAGAGACAATTGAGCGTGTAATCAATGAGGGCTGCAATGGCTTGATATGTATAATTCTGTAAATCGTAAAACAAAAATTATAAAATAAAAAAGGTCGCATCAATTTGCGAACTTTGCAATTATCAAAGCAGCTATTACAATATGCAGTGTGAATTCGAGCGGAAGCCCGATCATAAATCTTGCATGCTGTGTTTTGTGATGGATTTTTTTCATCATTACGTATTCACCTGCTGCACCGCCTAAAAGTCCTATAAGCATAAGTGTATTTTCAGATATTCGCCATTTTCCTTTTACTGCTTTTCTTTTGTCGGAATAAGCGAGCAGTGCTGACAGCAGGTTAATAAAAACATAATATACAGCTGTGACTGTGATTATTGTTTTTATTGTCATAGTTTTGCTCTGAATTCCTTAAGTGTTTTTAAATCAAAATTACCTATGGAAAGCTTTTCTCCCTTTTTAAAGCTGTTGCCTCTTGCCTCGTCAACTGTGTAAACAGCTGCACAGCTCGGACAAACTAAAAAATAAACATTATTACAATCAAGTAATGTGATTTTAGGTGCAAGCCTTCTTTCAAAATTGGAAAATACACCGAATTGTACCTTTTTAGCGCAATTCGGGCAGGTTAGTTCTAAGGTATCTCCGCTTGCTTTAATTCTTGTTGAATTACCGAGTCTGTATTCCATATCAAATTCACAGCCTTTCAGTCTGAAATCTTAAATCTATTTTACTATAAATTGAGGAAGTGTTCAAGTGTATAAAAAAATAATTTTATCTGTTTTGTTAATGCTGAGCCTGGTAGGATGTTCGCTGTCATTACCGCAGGAGAAAAACAGTGCGAATCCTGCACAGAAGGAGGAACAATATATTAAGGCTGTCTGGATGACATATTATGAGCTTTCGGGATTTACTCAGGATCATACAGAGCAGGAATTTAAAAAAGAAATCGGAAAAGCTTTTAAGGAACTTGCGTCAAAGGGCTTTAACCGTGTTACTGTTCAGGTCAGACCTTATGCAGATGCTTTTTATAATTCGTCTTATTTCCCAACAAGTGCATATTGCTTTAAGGTACAGGGGAGTGAGCTTGAATATGATCCGCTTGTGATTATGATTGAGCTTGCACATAAATACAAGCTGTCTATTGAGGCATGGATAAATCCGTACAGAATCAGCACATCAACAGATTTTTCACAGCTTTCAGATAAAAATATTGCACTGGAATGGCAGAATACAGATAATTTGATTGTATGTGACAGCGGAATATATTTTAACCCCGCAAGTGAAATGGTTACTGAGCTTATATCAAACGGCGCAAAGGAAATTGCAGAAAATTATCAGGTGGATTCTATCTGCTTTGATGATTATTTTTATCCTAGCACTTCAGAAGAAATCGACAAAGCATCGTTTGACGCGTATAAATCAAACGGAGGTAATCTTGGGCTTGCTGATTGGCGCAGAGATAACGTTAACAAAATGCTGAAATCAGTTTACAGCACAATTAAATCAGTAAACGAAAATATAACCTTTGGTGTAAGTCCCGCATCGAATGTAAGCAGCAATTACAATAATCTTTATGCTGATGTCAATAAATGGTGCACTGAGGATGGTTATGTTGATTATATCTGCCCTCAAATTTATTTTGGATTTCAAAATGAAAATCAGCCATTTATGAAAACAACTAAAAGCTGGATTCAAATGGCTGATTGTACGCTCTATGTTGCACTGCCTTTATATAAGGCTGAGAAAACCGATGAGTTTGCAGGTGACAGTGGAATGAATGAGTTTTTAGATAACAATAACATTATTGCCCGTCAGGTAACATACCTCTCAAAACTTAGCGAAGTCAAAGGCTATTACATATTTTCGTATAGCTTTCTGAAGGATAATGACGAGACGGCCAATCTTTACTCTGCAATGCAAAATTCATCACAGTAGGATTTTATTTTTACAGTTAAAATTTTGCCTATAAGTGTTTCATCACTCTTGATTCTTACTGGAAGATACGATTTGGTATATCCCTGATACGTACCGTTTTCAATTTCATTTTCAAAAAGAACCTCAACATTTTTCCCTATAAGCTCTTTTAAGTATTCTTTTCTTATTTTTTCAGTTTTATCAATCATAATTGCTGCACGTTTTTCCTTATCCTGCTTAGGTACGCTGTCACCGCGCTTTGAAGCGGCAGTGCCTTCGCGCTCACTATAGGGGAAGACGTGCACTTTTTCAAATTTAATGCTTTTTACAAATTCAAGACTGCTGTAAAAATCATCTTCACTCTCTTCATGAAAGCCTACCATAACATCTGTTGTTATGCTTGTATCTTGAAATGTTGATCTGAGTTTATCGCAAAGCTGTTTATATTCATTCGCTGTGTAATGTCTGTTCATACTTTTCAATGTTTTATCACAGCCGCTTTGAAGTGAAAGATGAAATTGAGGGCAGAATTTTTCAAATGCAGCAAGCTTTTCAATAATTTCATCTGTTATGTGGTCAGGCTCAAGGGAACCAAGCCTTATGCGCTCAATACCCTCAGTATCATTGCATATTTTTACGGCATCAATTATATTAAAGCTTTCTCCCTTGCCATAGGCTGAAAGATTAATTCCAACTAAAACAATTTCCTTGATGCCATGAGCAGCAAGTGCTCCGATTTCAGTCTTTAAATCATCAGGCTTTTTTGAACGGACTCTGCCGCGTGATTTAGGGATAATACAGTAAGAACAGAATCTGTCGCAGCCATCTTCTATCTTTACAAATGCCCTTATTCTGTCATTAAAATCTGAGATTGAGCATTTTTTGAATTCATCGCCTGTTTTATGCGCATCAATATTAATTACTCTTGATTTAGATTGATTGTATTCATTAATCAGCTTAAGAATGTCATTGTCATTTTTGTTTGATAACACTATATCCGCCTCAGTGAGTGCACTTGCCTCTGCCGGAAATGCTTGTGGCATGCAGCCTGTTAATATAACAGCTGAATCGGGATGCTTTCTTTTGAATTTTCTGATGTTCTGTCTTGTCTTCTGATCGGCTGTTGCAGTTACCGTGCAGGAATTCACGATGTAATAATCTGCATCTTCATTGGGTGATACGATTTCAAAGCCTGCATTTTTCAGCAGCTCACTCATATATTCAGTTTCATATTGATTAACCTTGCAGCCAAGTGTGTAAAATGCAGCCTTCATAATCATCCTCC
The DNA here is from genome assembly GCA_029059925.1 of Eubacterium sp. Taxonomy (GTDB): domain Bacteria; phylum Bacillota; class Clostridia; order Oscillospirales; family Acutalibacteraceae; genus Eubacterium_R. Next base: position 5,514 of record JAIDVA010000092.1, read on the forward strand.
GAGCATCTTTTTGGTGATTATACCAAATTTTTATCATTAATACAATATTTTGATAATACTATTTAGTGGTGATATTATGAAAAAATTAATTATATTTATTCTGTCGTTCTGTATGTTTATCAGCGTTCCATCAACAATCTTTGCCCAAGAGGAAAACAAAAAAGAAGAAATTAAGGTTAAATCGAGCATTCTTATGTGTATGGACACGGGTGATATTATTAAAGAGGAAAATGCCTATGAGCACCTTTCGCCTGCGTCTGTAACAAAGATTATGAGCATTTTGCTCATAATGGAAGCTATTGACAGCGGAAAAATCGGTCTGGATGACATGGTAGCTGCCAGTGAGAATGCTGTTTCCAAGGGCGGATCTCAGATCTGGCTTGAGGTTGGCGAAATGATGAGCGTTAATGATTTGTTAAAAGCTGTTGTTATTTCATCAGCTAATGATGCCTGCACGCTTTTAAGCGAATATGTTGCCGGCAGCGATACTGCATTTGTAAGTATGATGAATGATAAAGTAAAGGAATTAGGCTTGAAGGACAGTAATTTTGAAAACTGCACGGGACTTGATGATAATGTGACAAATCATTATTCCTGCGCTTATGACCTTGCAGTAATTGCCAGAGAGGTTATGAAATATGATATTGTGAAAAACTACTCAACTGTATGGCTTGATTCACTGCGTGGTGGGGAAACAGAGCTTAACAATACAAATAAGCTGGTCAACAAATATAATGGTATAACCGGACTGAAAACGGGTACAACATCTAATGCAGGTTTTTGCCTTTGTGCCACTGCTGAAAGAGATGGTATGAGTCTTGTCTCTGTTGTTTTGGGCGCTGATACAAGCGATGACAGATTCGATATGTCAACTCAGCTGCTTGATTTTGGATTTGCAAATTATAAGCTCAGCAAAATTAATCTTGATATTGATCAAATAACTTCCGTTAAAATTAAGAACGGAACGGTAAAAAGTACTGTACCGATAGCTAATAATTCTGACAGTATTCTTGTAAATAAAAGTTCCGGTGAGTTTGAATACGAATATAAAGTCAAGGAAAGTGTTGAGGCGCCTGTCAGAAAAGGAGATACATTAGGTGAAGTGCTTGTTATGAATGGTAATGAGCAGGTAGCTTCTATTGCACTTGTCGCAGAATGTGATGTTAAAACTGTTACGTTTTCTTATATATTTAATGAAC
>JAIDVA010000093.1 GCA_029059925.1 Eubacterium sp.
ATCCATATGTCCGAAAAATATATTATGGCGTTGGATCAGGGAACAACCTCCTCCCGTGCCATTATATTCAACAAAAAGGGTGAAATTGTAGCAAAGGCACAAAACGAATTCACCCAATATTATCCGCAAAATGGCTGGGTTGAGCACGATCCTATGGAAATTTTGTTTTCGCAGATAAGTGCTATTCTTGCTTGTCTCAGACTTGAAAAGGTTAATCCTAAGGATATCGCCGGTATCGGTATCACGAATCAGAGAGAAACCACGATTGTTTGGGATAAGGAAACTGGCAAACCAATCTGTAATGCTATTGTGTGGCAGTGCCGCAGAACAGCACAGTATTGTGAGGAGCTTAAGGCTGAGGGCTTGAGCGATTACATAAAGGAAACGACGGGTCTTCTGATAGACGCATATTTCAGTGCAACTAAAATAAAGTGGATTCTTGATAATGTTGAGGGTGCAAGAGAAAAGGCTGAAAACGGCGAGCTTCTTTTTGGTACTGTTGACACATGGCTTATCTGGAATCTTACAAACGGCAAGGTACATGTAACGGACTATTCAAACGCATGCCGCACAATGCTTTTTGATATCAACAAGCTTTGCTGGGATTCATATCTCTGTGAAAAAATCGGTATCCCTATGAGCATGCTGCCTGAGGTTAAGCCGTCAAGCTGTGTTTATGGTGAGATTGCAAAAATCACAGGTATTGAGGATATTGCAGGTGTGCCTATTGCAGGTGCAATCGGTGACCAGCCGGGCGCATTATTCGGTCAGGGCTGCTTTAATATCGGTCAGGCTAAAAATACATATGGAACAGGCTGCTTCCTTCTGATGAATACAGGGAATAAGAGAGTAAGCTCGCGTTCAAACCTGCTTTCGGGTATAGCATGGGGTGTCGGTGATAAGATTACCTATTCACTTGAGGGCTCTGCGTTTAATGCCGGTTCTGTTATAAAATGGCTCAGAGATGAGGTTGAGCTTATTCACTCTGCACCTGAATGTGATGAGCTTGCAAGCGAGGTTGAGGATTCAAACGGTCTTTACTTTGTTCCGGCTTTCACCGGGCTTGGTGCTCCATACTGGGATATGTATGCAAGGGGCACAATGATTGGTCTGACACGAGGTGTTAACAGAAAACACATCTGCCGTGCTGTTCTTGAAAGCATTACCTATCAGATGACCGATTTGCTTGAAGCAATGATGAGTGATTCTGACATTATGCTTAAGGATTTGAGAGTTGACGGCGGTGCATCAGTATCTGACATTATGATGCAGATTCAGGCTGATATGACAGGTGTGGTTGTAAACAGACCAAAGAATATCGAAACAACTGCTCTCGGTGCCGCGTATTGCGCAGGACTTGCGACTGGTGTATGGGACAGTATGGAGGAAATTGAGGCTAACCGTCAGGTTGACAAAACCTTCATTCCATCCATGGAAGCGAATTTGAGAAATAAAAAATATTCTGATTGGAAACGTGCGGTTGAACGTTCACGGAATTGGGAAAGATAAAATCTGCACCAAATAAATCGCAATGTTTAGCTAATACTAAGCTAAACATAAGAATATGTTAATTATATTTTATTTAAAGGAGATATATATTATGGGTAAGGTAGTATGTCCCTGGGGATTAATCACTGATTTTGTAACCGATGCTTTTGTCGGCTACGGCATCCCGAGAGAGGAAGCAGAAATTTGTACTGATGTATTGCTCGAGTCAGACAAGCGTGGTATTGAGAGCCATGGCTGTAACAGATTCAAGCCAATATATCTTGACCGAATCAAGGCAGGTATTCAGAATCCGGTAACTGATTTTGAAATCATTAAGGAAACAGAAACTACAGCTGTGGTTGACGGCCATAACGGTATGGGTCAGGTAATCGGCTACAAGTCAATGCAGATGGCGATTGATAAGGCTAAAAAATATGGTTTAGGCATGGTCGCTGTAAGAAACAGCTGTCATTATGGTATAGCAGGTTATTATGCAACACAGGCAACCGAGCAGGGCTGTATCTGTATTACAGGTACAAATGCAAGACCTTCTGTTGCTCCAACTTTCGGTGTTGAGGGTATGTTTGGTACAAACCCGCTTACAGTTGGTATTCCGAGTGATGAAAAATTTGATTTTGTAATCGACTGTGCAACCTCAATTACACAGAACGGTAAGATTGAATATTATGCAAGAATTAACGAGGATGTTCATCCGGGTACAATCATCGGTCTTGACGGCGAATCTGTTGAGGGTGATTCGGGTGTTGCTCTTAAGAGAATCCGTGAGGGCTCTGCTGCTCTTACCACACTCGGCGGTATCGGAGAGGCGCTCGGCGGTTACAAGGGCTATGGCTATGCAATGATTATTGAGTTGCTTTCAGCAATTCTTCAGGATGGCAGCTATGGTAAGGACCTTGATGGTAAAGATGAAGAGGGTAATATCAGACCATATCATCTTGGTCATTTCTTTATTGCTATTGATACAAATCACTTCCTTGGTGAAGAGCTTGTACGCAGCAAGGCAGGCGAAATTCTTCGTTCAATCCGTAATTCTAAGAAAGCACCTGATGCTGACAGAATTTACACAGCAGGTGAAAAGGAATACGACATCTGGCTCAGCAGAAAAGAGAGTGGTGTTCCTATCAACGAATCTGTTCAGGGCGAAATCAATGCAGTACGTGACGAGCTTGGACTTGATTATACCTTCCCTTGGGAGGATAATTATGTTCCTTATCCTGAGAAGAATATCAAGGCTCATATTGAAAGAGACTGATTAACAGGCATATTCAGGCAATGAAGATAATTTACTCTTCATTGCCTGTACATATTATAATTTTAATACAAATATTTTAGGAGAAAAAACAATGGATTATCGTAAAGAATCATTAAGATTACACGGCGAATGGCAGGGTAAGCTTGAGGTTATTGCCAGAGCAAAGGTTAATGACAAGGATTCACTTTCACTTGCATACACCCCTGGTGTAGCAGAGCCTTGTCTTGCTATTCAGGATGACTACAATAAGAGCTGGGAGCTTACACGCCGCTGGAATATGGTTGCTGTTATCACAGATGGTACAGCAGTACTCGGCTTAGGAGATATCGGTCCGGAGGCAGGTATGCCTGTTATGGAGGGTAAATGCGTGCTCTTCAAGGAATTCGGTGATGTTGATGCTTTCCCTCTTTGTGTTCGTACAAAGAATGTTGATGAGTTTGTTGAGACTGTTTACAACATCAGCGGCTCATTTGGTGGTATCAACCTTGAGGATATTGCGGCTCCCCGCTGCTTTGAGATTGAGGAAAAGCTTAAGGAAAAATGTGATATTCCGATTTTCCACGATGACCAGCATGGTACAGCAGTAGTTGTTTCAGCTGCTCTTATCAATGCAACCAAGCTCACAGGCAAAGCACTTTCAGACTGCAAGGCTGTTATCAATGGTTCAGGTGCAGCCGGTATTGCAATTGCAAAGCTGCTTATGACACTTGGTTTGCGTGATGTTATTCTTTGTGACAGAACAGGCGCTATCTATGAGGGCAGAGAAGGGCTCAACGCTTCTAAGGCTGATATTGCAAAGGTTACAAATCGAGAGATGACAAAGGGTTCACTTGTTGATGCTGTTAAGGGTACAGATATCTTTATCGGCGTATCTGCTCCGGGTGTACTCACACAGGATATGATTAAGACAATGAATACAGACCCTATCGTTCTCGCTATGGCTAATCCTACTCCTGAAATTATGCCTGATGATGCTAAGGCAGCAGGCGCTAAGATTGTTGGTACAGGCCGTTCCGACTTCCCGAATCAGATTAATAACGTTGTTGCATTCCCCGGTATTTTCCGTGGTGCACTTGATGTAAGAGCAAGTGCAATTACAGAAAATATGAAGATAGCTGCTGCTTATGCTATCGCATCACTTGTTGATGATGATAAGCTTACACCTGATTATATTCTTCCATATGCATTTGATGAAAGAATCAAGGACACAGTTGCAAAGGCAGTTGCAGATGCTGCTGTAAAAGACGGTGTAGCTCGCGTATAATATATAATTAATAATCTTAATTATATAGTTTGTCCCCCGTGATGATTCACGGGGGAATTTTATTTATATCTAATTATATAATGTGACTGATTTGCTGTTCTTGTATAGTATGCACAAAGGGACTTTTTTGGTTTGTTCATACTATACAAATTATGGAAATTTAGACTGACTACTCAAGGAGCATAATAGACATAAGTCGTTTAAAAGGTAACATTTTGTCAAGTGTTATTACTGAATTTTGTTAATTTGTTACAAATGTTACAAAAAGGTTACAAACAACCTTGTGGATGATTGCCGTAGATTACGATAGACTTTTTATGTTAAAATGCAAAATGATGTTGAACAAATGGTGTTTTTTGTAAAAAATGACGAGATTTGATATGGTAGTCAAACAAAAGTTGAACAAATTTGACTATCCTAATATTGTAAACAAATCGGGCAATACCATTTGCGAAGGAGGCAGCATGAGAAAGCTAATTAAAAACAGCATTATTACCGTTTTATTAACTATTATCGTAATAACCGTTTTCCCTACAACAGTATTTGCAAATGAATACGAGCCAAGACTGACAGCACCAAGAGGTGAGCCATATTACACAAGAGAGCTTAACGCTTATGCGCAGACCGGCTACGGTATGCCGAACTGTGTTGCATACGCATATGGCAGAGTTTATGAAATGAATGGTGAAAAGCCGCTTATCACTCGAGGCAATGCAGGTGATTGGTGGTTTATCAACAAAGCGAATGATTATTATGAATACGGCAGCGAGCCAAAGCTCGGCGCGGTTGCCTGCTGGTCAAGACATGTTGCAGTAGTAGAAGAAATTGCAGACGATGGTGCAATCACTGTATCTGAGTCACATTGGGGCGGAAGATATTTCAATACCAATGTTTACTACAATATGTCATCACATTACGGTCAAACCTTCTATGGCTATATTTACACCTATAATGAGCCTGAAGAAGAGCCCGAAATACCTGAGCCTTCCTATAAGATGGAGGAACAGTATTTTGCACCGCAGGAGAAGAATTGTTTTACCGCTCTTGCTTTTACTCAGAGCAATAACACAATTATGAATCCGAAAAACAATTCGTTACTGAATATGTAAATTTAATGAATACGTTTATTAAAAAGGCTGCGAAAAAGCAATGATTTGAATCGCTTTTTCACAGCCTCTTTTATTTTACTATTGCAATTTAACAGGCAGTTACACTTCAGTAACTTTTAGGAGTGTGTTTTAGCTGTTGCTCCTGTAATTATATAATTCAAATCGCACTTGAGATGTTTGCATATATTATCTATAGTTGTAAGTTTTGGCTGCGTTATTCCCCTTTCAATTTGGCTGATATAACCTACGCTGACATCCATAAGCTCGGCTAATTCCTGCTGTGTGATATTTTCTTTTTTGCGTGATTTCTGAATCCTTTTACCTATCAGTTTATAATCTATACTCATATTCCTTCCTAAAAAACAACTCCTTTTTTATAAATTATTGTAGCATAAATGTTATGATTAAATTGCAATGATTTGGTTGCAAAACATATATGGAAACAATCATGAACAAAACTAAAAGGTTTTACGTACTTATGTTTGGTATTTTTTTCTTGTAGTTGATAAAATTACTACATAATGTTATAATTATTTTGAATAAATATGTGGAGATATAAAATATGCCAAAGGAAGAGAATATAACCAACGACAATTTAATTATTGGCAGGAATGCAGTCATTGAGCTTTTGAAAAGCGGAAGAGAGATAGAAAATGTTCTGATTGCCAAGGGAGAAAGAGAGGGCTCAATTAATCGTATTTCTGCAATGTGCAGAGAAAAAGGAATTATAATCAAAAATGTTGACAGAAAAAAGCTTGATTTTATGTGCGGCAACGGCAATCATCAGGGTGTAGTTGCCAATGTTCCTGCTCACAGCTATTCAAGTGTGGATGATATTCTGGCTTATGCCGAGAGCAAGGGTGAACAGCCTTTTATCATTATTTGTGACGAAATTGAGGACAGTCATAATTTAGGGGCTATTATCCGAAGTGCCGAGGCTTGCGGTGCGCACGGAATTATTATTCCGAAAAGGAGAAATGTCGGTCTTAACTTTATTGTTGCCAAAACCTCATGCGGCGCACTTGAATATATGCGTGTTGCAAGAGTCAGCAATCTTGCTTCAACAATTGAGTTATTGAAAAAGAAAAACATATGGGTTTACTGTGCCGATATGGATGGACAGCCCTGGTGCAAAACAGATTTTTCAGGCGGCTGTGCACTTGTTATAGGCAGTGAGGGTAACGGTGTCGGAAGGCTTATTAAAGAGAAATGTGATGTAACCGTCAGCCTGCCGATGTGCGGAGAGGTGAATTCTCTTAACGCATCTGTTGCAGCAGGCATTATTATGTACGAGGTTACCAAACAACGACTTGGATTGTGAGTGATGCAATATGAGTGAGAATTTTTCAATAGATGAAATTATCAGACAGGCAGAGGAAATACGAAAAAAGACGCTCAAAACCGCCCAGTCGGCAATGAAGGATATTGATTCCTCAGCCCGTGAGATAACTGCAAGAGAGATTGAGGTGCCGCAGGTAGAGCCTGAACATATTATAATTGAGCCTAAGCCTGCGAACAAAAAGGAAAAAACACCCTCGCAGAAAACAGCTGTCATTGACAGCGAAAAGGTAAAAACGGCTGAGCTTAAAGACAATAGTAAAACAAAAGTAGTTGACCAGAAAACAAGAGCCGTAAAGCTTGATGATAAAACAGGTGTCATTGTAAATACAGGTGATATTAAAAAGAAAAAGAGCTTTTTTAATTCTCAGTCGGATGAGCCGATTTATTCAAAAAAGCCACCTGAGATTATTGAACGCCCGGCTACAATCAAAAGCAAGTCACGTTTTGATAAAACCTCGGATTTGCAGGAGCTGCCCACAATCGTGGCGGTTGATGAGCTGGAGCATACAAAGCTTTCACCGGTAAATCAGCTTCAGACAGAGGAGCAATATACTTATGATGAGGGTGAACAGATTGTTCTTGAGGGATTTGAGGATATTACCGAAGATGTGGCAAAGATTGATGAGGAGATTGCCGAAAGGCAGCTGAAGGAAAGGCGAAAGGAAAAAATAAATAAATTCAGACTTTTCGGTCCCGACCAGATTTATGATCAGAATATCGGACAACGAGTCGTTGAAAACGAATTCAATAGCAGTGATGATAAAACTGCTTTTCTGGAAAAACTGTTTGCCTCCAAATCTTCTGTTACACTGAAAGCAATTATTACGCTTTTACTTGCAGCAATTCTTGGTCTGCTGACATTTTTCAAGGACAGCTCATTTATGCCGTCATTTTTGCTTGACTATACAACATATTTTATTACTGTCCTTGTGATTTACACAGTTATATTTGTATTTAATTTTAAAACCATTATTCACGGCTTTAAACTGAAAAATGGCATAAACAGTGATTTGCCGGTTGCCATTGTAAGTATAATTGTTATGGTACATACACTGCTTATGGCAGTTGACAGTAATATTTATATTGACGGCGGTAATGTTTATCCGCTTGTTGCGTCGTTTGCTTTGTTTATGAGCAGCGTGGGCAAGCTTCAGCTTCTTTTGCGGATTATCGAAAACTTTGAGTTTTTGACAGGACTTGAGGAAAAGCATACCGTTGAGGATATTGTTAATACAGTTGATGCTACAATAATCAGCCGCGGATTGCTTGCCGGTGATCCAAGTCTTAAGACAAGTATTAAAACAGACTTTACAACAAAGTTTTTTGATATCGGCAGCAGTGATGAACCGGCAGACGGTATTGCAAAAGCAACAGGTATGATTATGCTTGCCGTAAGTGTTGTATTGTTTGCAGTGTTTGCAATCATAAATCAGAATTGGCGTATCGGTTTTAATATAGCCGTATGTGCAATGTGTATTTCAGTTCCGTGCATTTCACTGTTCAATACGAACAGTGCATTGTTGGGTGTATCAAAGGCTCTGAAAAAGAATGGTGCTATGATTAATGGCTTTGAGGGTGCAAGAGTTGTTGACAATGCAAATGCAATTGTTATTGAGGCTCAGGATTTATTTGGACCTAAAAGCTGTGAAATTCACGGAATCAAGACCTTTAACGGTGCGAAGGCAGATGACGTTATTTTAAAAACAGCGGCTGTTATTATGAATACCAAGAGTCCGCTTTCCTATGTTTTTGATGATGTTGTAATCGGTAAGCAGACGATTCTGCCCGAGGTTGATGGTGTGGTTTACGAGGACAGGCTGGGTACATCCGCATGGATATACAGAAAGAAAATTCTTGTCGGTACAAGAGATTTGCTGATTCATCACGGTGTGCAGGTACCCAAAGAGGAGTTTGAGGCAAAGTATACACGCAAGGGCAGGAAAATTCTTTATCTTGCCGTTGCCGGCAAAATCATGGCAATGTTTGTTGTGTCTTATAATGCTGATCCTACGCTTAAGCGTGCTCTCAGAAAGCTTGAAAAAAGCGGTATGACCATTCTTGTAAAAAGTGCAGACCCGTTTATTAACGATGAAAGTATTGCCGAGCTGTTTGATTTGCCTGATGGGTTTATACGTGTCATGAATGCGTCAAATGGCAGAGCCTTTGAAAAATATTCAAATATGTGTGCCGAAAAATCACCTGCCTATGTTGTTCACGACGGCAGTGCGCTTGGCTTTGTATCAGCTATGAGCGGAGCGGAAAATCTTGAGGAAACAAGAAAAATGCTCGCTGTGCTTATATCCTTTGGTTGTGCACTTGGCATTGGTGTGGTAACACTGCTTGGTGTTGTTGACGGTATCGGTCAGCTTGGTGCTGTTAATATTATTCTTTTTCAGGCACTGTGGTGTATATTTGTGGAAATTGTGTCAAAAATAAAAAGGCTTGGATTATAAATCGGAAATATTCCGATACAAAGGAGAGGTCTTTTTGAAGGATTTACATTCAACAAAAACACATGCAAATCTTGTTGCCGCATTTGCAGGTGAAAGTCAGGCACGTAACAAATATACCTATTATGCCTCTAAGGCAGAAAAGGATGGCTTTGTTCAGATTGCCGAGATTTTCAGAGAAACGGCCGAGAATGAGCGAGAGCATGCTGAAATCTGGTTTAAGCTGTTAAATGGCAGTGAGGAACTGCCTGACACTGCAACCAATTTAAAGGATGCCGCCGATGGTGAAAACTATGAGTGGACAGATATGTATGCTACCTTTGCCGAAGAGGCAAGGGAAGAGGGCTTTGACCATATCGCATTCCTTTTTGATTCGGTAGCTAAAATTGAAAAGGAGCATGAACAGCGCTTTCGCAAGCTGCTTGAAAATGTTGAAAATGGTCTTGTGTTCAGCAGGGATGAGGATAAAATCTGGATTTGCTCAAATTGCGGTAATATCGTTATCGGTAAAGAAGTGCCGAACCAGTGCCCTGTGTGTAAAAAGCCAAAGGCATATTTTAAAATTAAGCCTGAAAACTATTAAATTATTCTATCGAACAAAGCACCCGCAGTTTCAAACCTGCGGGTGCTTTATGTTATTCGTTGATAACTATTTTACTAAATTAAAAATCAATATTGCACTGCCAAGAACAACCAAAACCACTCCCGTAACACGGTTGAGCGTTTTGGGGGATGCCTTGTTAGCGGATATTGCTGCAATTCTTGCCCACAGCAGTGTGCTTGCGGCACAGAAAATAAGTATCCACCAATCAGGTGCACCGCCGATTGCGAAATGGCTGATTGAGCCTGTCAATGCTGTAAACGTCATTACAAAAACACTGGTGCCTACTGCTGTTTTGAGCTCATAACCCAGAACAGATGTAAGTATAAGCAGCATCATCATTCCGCCGCCTGCTCCGACAAAGCCGCATATAAAGCCTACCAGTATTCCGCTAAGCACAGAGCGGATTATTTTTTGCTTTGCACTTGCATTCTCAAGTCTTGATTTTGGCTGCATAACAGGCTTTACAATGAATTTGATACCAAGCAGTAAGGTCATAACGGTCGAAAAGCTGCCCATAGCCGTGCTTGGTACAAGGCTTGATACATAGCTCCCTACAAGTGTGAATACCAATACAGCAATCATCATAACAGTTCCGTTTTTGATATCCAGATTTTTGTTTTTGCCATAGGTATAGGCTGATACAGCACTGGCAAGCACATCGCTGGCAAGTGCTATGCCGACTGCCATATATGGGTCAACCCCTAAAAAGGTAATCAGTATCGGACTGATTACTGCGGCAGCACTCATACCGGCAAAGCCTGTTCCGAGTCCTGCGCCTATACCTGCGATAAAGCAGACGATAAATTTAATAAGCATATAATCACCAAATTTATGAAATATTTGCATTTTTTAGACTTATTTCCATTATAAAGCATTTTAAATATAAATTAAATATTAAATGTTAATTCTATGTTAAATAAAAGTAAAATAGATATTGTTTTATCAATTCGATAGTGCTATAATTACAAACTGAAAAAATATTATTTTAAGAAAAGGAGTTTTGTTATGGCAAAAACTAAGGCCGCAGGTGCAGACGCAGCAAGCAAGGCACCGGCGGAAAAGAAGTACATGAAGCCATCAGAGATTGTTACCTTTGGTATTGGTCTTTTTGGTGTTGCCCTGCTCACAGGCTGGATGCCCGATTATACCACAACCTTCTTTGCTGACTTCGCATTCAAAGGCAAAGGTTTTGATCAGGCATCCTTTGCACATACTGTTTCACTTGTATTTGGTGTGGCAGGTTTTGTAGGTGCTATATGCGAGCTTGTTATTGGTATTCTTGTTGACAGAACAAAAACAAAGCTTGGCAAGGTTAAGCCGTGGATTGGTTTTGGTGCAATTCCGCTTGCAATTGTATCACTTATGGTTTTCGTAGCTCCGAATACTTCAAGCCTTGCAATTGCATCTGCATGGATGTTTATTATCTATGCAATTTACACCGCAGTTTCCTGTGCAGTTGAATCACCTGCAAACTGTTTTGGTGCACTTTGCTCACCTAATCCGAGTGAGCGTGGTGATGCTATTTCAATCGCATCATTCCTTCGTTCAGTTGGTCAGTCAGGTGGTCAGGTAGTAATTATTGTTGTTGGTGCACTTATGAAAATGCTTATGGGCTCACAGCAGTTCAAAAATGCTGAGGGTCAGGGTCTTGATCTGATCATTTCAACAGCTGTTTGTGCGCTTGGCATGATTATTTTCGTAATGATTTTCTTTGCAAACAACAAAGAGCGTGTACCTTATACATCTGAAAAGGTATCACTTGCCGAGTCAATCAAGCTTGTTTTCACAAATAAGAATCTGCTTATGGTATCTCTTACCAAGATTGCAGGCTTCGGCAGAGGTGTTTACGGTACAGTATCACTTTACATAGCAATTTATCTTCTCGGCTCAAAGGGCTTAAAGCTTGCTCTTATGCTGCCAATGGGTATTGGTACTGCTGTAGGTATGCTTGTGGTAAAGGCTGTTTTAAAGAAATTTTCTACTAAGAAAACCTTTATTATTTTCTGTATTTACGGCTTCTCATCACTTATGATACTGTTTATTGTATCTAAGGTAGTAGGCTTTAATTCAACACTCGTTGTTCCATTCCTTATCCTCAACTTCTTCTGCGGTCTTCAGCATGGTAATACGAACGTAACACCTAATATTATGATTGCAGACTGTGTTGACGAAATGGAATATAAAACCGGCAAGCGTCAGGAAGGTCTTGCTTATGCAGGTTATGGTCTTTTCTCAAAGATTGCATCTGCATTTACAAAGTATCTTGGTCCGTTCCTTGTTTATACATGGTCAGGCTATCAGTTCTCACAGGATCAGAATGTTGCTTATGCTGCTCAGACAGACGGCACACTTTCAAAGTTCCTCGCAATTTACACAGTAATTCCTGCTATTTTCGTACTCCTTCAGGGTGTGCCTATCTTATTCTATGATATGGTCGGCGAAAAGAAGGAAAGAATTACTGCTGCTCTTGCTGAAAAGAGAGCTGCACAGGAAAGTGCATCAGACGATTCTGCCGATGCAATTGCAGAGTAAGGAGGGGTAGAAATGGCTGAGACAACAAAAAATAAAAAAGGCTTTAATGCCGTGGCTTATGCGCTTTTTGCAGGTGTTTTGGTTGCTGTAGTTCTTGTTATCATTACAATTTTCGCTTTTACAACAAGATATACGGCTTTCGATCCCGAAAAGGTTGCACAGGCTTATACAGATACGATTGTTCAGACAGGTGACGGCTATAATGCCTATAAGAATACACTTGTATCAAAGAATGCCAAGTACGGCGATTTTATCAGAAATGCTTATATGAAGCCTTATATGAACAATGGCGACGATGTTAAGCAGGCTGATTTTGTCGGCACAGGCTCTGATGAAGAGGCACAGGCAATTGACGAGGTTTATTCAACAATGTATGACTATTATGTTGAACTCCTGACAACATATGGTCTTGATGATTATGACGCTGTATTTTCAAACTACTTTGCAAAGCTTGCTGAGGTAAGAAAGCAGGTTTACGGCGATGAGTACATGGATGATGAGTTTATGTTTGGTGCATTCGAGTCAAATGTTTCACAGTATGGCCGTTCTTTGACGGGTACTGATGAGCAGATTGCGCAGGACGGTAAGACTGTTATTCAGGAAAAGACAACAGGTAAATATCAGGAAATGTTTGGCGAAGACTATAAGCTGACCACAACTGTTAAAGAGTGCACAGAGCTTTCAGTCGATGAGGTTAAGGCTTATGTTGCTGAGTATGCACAGAGAATCAAGCCTGTAGCTGAGTCAGGTGCTGCTAAGGCTGACAGCTTCAGTGTTGTTGATATTGACGATAAAAATAAGCCAAAGACAGCAATGACAGATGCCTTTGCAGCTCTTGACAATTCTGAGTCAATTGAGGGCATTGCAAAGTGCAGTGTTGAGGTTACGCTTGAGGATGGAACAGTAGTTGCTGTACAAGAGGTTTATGTTGTTCAGATTGGCAACAGCTGGTATGTGGACGACACAAATGTTGATACATCAGCGCTTTACCTTGCACTTGCGTAATTAATTTTTATAATAAATTTGGTAAAATTTGAGAAACGGAACTGAATTTCGTATTTTGCGAGTGGGAGTTGTACATTGGTACTGCCCCCGAGCAAAATACGGAAAACGCACAAAAGCCTTGAAATCTTTAGATTTCAAGGCTTTTAAATTGTTATAAATTTATTTTGAGAAATATTGCAATCTTTTATTTTTTGTGCGTGGTTCAGTCCGTTTATCAACATATTCTCGGCAGGCCTTCGCCGTACAGTACATTAACCTGTCTCTTGCCGCCGATTGGTGTGATTAATGTTACACCCTCTCCGTGTTTAACTTCTCCTATTATCTGTGCTTTTTCTCCGTATTTGCATTGTCTTATAATGTCCACTGCTTTCTGTGCCTGTTCCATTGGCATCACTGCGACAAGCTTCCCCTCGTTACCCATATGGAGTATATCAAGACCAAGGATTTTAGCAAATGCTTTTACCTCGTCATCAACAGGTATGCTTTCTTCGGTCAGCTCAATATTAATATTTGATGCTTTTGCAAGCTCGTTCAAAACGGTTCCGAGTCCGCCTCGTGTTACATCTCTCATACAATGCAGCTCAATACCTTCCTTGAGCATTGCTCTTACCATTTCACCAAGAGGCGCATTATCGGATTTAATGTTATTTTCAATACCCATTCTGGCTGAAAGTATAGCGGCGTGATGGTCTCCCATAGTTCCGCTTACAACAATGGTGTCACCCTCACGCAGATTGGTTGAAACAATGTCAGTACTTTCGCCTACAAAGCCTACGCCTGTTGTATTGATGTAAATTCCGCCGTTGCCTTCAATTACCTTTGTGTCGCCGCATATTATGGTTACACCTGCCTCTTTTGCAGTGTCTGACATTGATTTAACAATCTGCTCAAGAATTTCGCTGTCAGCACCCTCTTCAATTATGAAGGCTGAGGTAATATATTTTGGTAATGCCCCGCGCATAAGAAGGTCGTTAACCGTTCCGCAGACGGATAGTCTGCCGATATCACCACCCTTGAAAATCAGCGGTGTAACAACAAACGAATCAGTTGTTACGGCAATTCGGGATGAGCCGTTCACAACGGCACTGTCCTCCATCATATTCAGTATCGGGTTTGAAAAATGTTTTGCAAAAACGGAATCAATTAGTTCAGAGGTGGATTTTCCTCCGCTGCCATGAGCGAGTGTTATTTTCATATTATGACCTCACTATTTTCTGTTGTTAATATAGTAGTGAAAGCATGAGCCTTCGTTTGATACCATACACGCACCCTGTGGATTTTCAGGTGTGCACGCTTTGCCGAACAGCGGGCAATCATATGGCGATTTAAGGCCTGTGATAATTTCGCCGCATCGGCAGCCCTTATTTTTAGCCGTATCCTGAGTCAGTTCACGGCTTCCTGCGTCATATATAAGATATTCCTTTTTCAGTGCCATGCCGGAATTTTCTATCTCACCAATACCGCGCCAAACTGCATTGCATGGTTCAAAGTATTTATTAACAAGTGCCTTTGCTTTTTCATTTCCATTGTCAGTCACGGCAGATTTATACAGATTCAGCACAGTACCCTTGCCTTTTAGCTTTATAAGTGCATAGATTGCCGAGATAAGCTCTTCACCCTTAAAGCCGCTTACAGCAAACGGCAGGGAATATTTCTCTGCCAGCGGTCTGAATTCGTTCGCACCTGTTATGACACTGACGTGACCGGGTGCAATGAATCCGTCAATTTTGTTGCCCATCTGACATAATGTATCAATTGCCGCAGGCATTGTTTTGAGTGCAGTAAGCAACTTGATATTATCCATCTTTTCCTGAATGATTTTTTCTATTAGTACAGCATAAATCGGCGTTGTCGTTTCAAAGCCGACTGCCGCAAATACGAATGTGGTTTCTGCATCTGCTTTTGCAAGGTCAATTATCTCAAAGGGGGAGTATACCATTTTTATGCTGCCGCCCTTTGACTTGGTTTCCTGCAAGGCTGATTCTGAGCCGGGTACTCTTATAAGGTCACCGAAGGTCACAACACAGGTGTTGTCCTCAAGTGCAAGTGCGCACAGTCTGTCAATATAGCTTGCGACTGTAACACATACAGGGCATCCGGGTCCGCTGATCAGCTTGATTTTATCGCTGAGAAGTGACGGAATCCCACTTTCGCTGATTGCCGCTGTATGTGTGCCGCAAACCTCCATAAATGATAATTGCTCATCATTATATTCTCTTAAAAATTTTGTTATATCTTTAATATCCATCAGGATAATTCTCCCAGCTCATTAAAAATATCAATCATATTCTGTGCCTCATCTTCAGGCAGAATCTGAATGATAAGACCTGCGTGGACAAGTGCCCAATCGCCGATTTTAACATCCACTATGCCCTTGTTGGCATTTACTTTATTTCCATTATAATCAATAACAGCGGTATCGCCGTTGATTTCAACTACTTTTCCGGGTGCTGCTACACACATTGTTTATTCCTCCAAGCCTGCTAAATATGCCTGACCGAGTGCGATTCCTCCATCGCCGCAGGGTACTTTTTCATTAATATACACCGAAAAGCCTTTTTGTTCAAGTGCCGAAATTGTGGAAGCTGTGATGATTCGGTTATTGAACACACCGCCGCCCAGTGCAATCTGAGCAATATCATATAATTTTTTATATTTTTCTGCTATTTCAATAATTAAATCACAAATCATCATATGAAATCCGAGTGCAAGCTCTTCAGCAGATGCTTTGCTTTTGGCATTTTTTATTTGATTTAATATATCAATAGGGTTGAGTGAGGGCTTGATATAGTATGCTTTGTCAGCCTTTTTCGCTGCACTTTCAAGAGCACAGGCACATTCGCCCTCGTAGGTGTTATAGTACTTAATATCAAGCAGTGCGCATACTGCATCGAATAGTCTGCCCATACTGGATGAAAGAACGGTGTTAATATTATTTTTCAGTGCACTGTCAACAAGCTGATTACCACCGAGATAACAGTCAAGTGCAAGACGGGCATCTTTGGATACCTCGTCGGAGGCAAGCATTTTGGTGTATTCAAGATGTTCTGTCCGGTCCATTTTGCTGTTCCTGAACAGGAATACCTCACTGCCCCATACTGCTGCGTCATCACCATAGCCTGTACCGTCAAAGGCAAAGCAAAGCACATCTCCTTTCAGCCTGTGTTCTGCTATTACAGATGCTGCGTGTGCCTTGTGGTGCTGTATGTTTATATCATTCTTGAAAATGTTTGATGAATAGTAATTCGGGTGAGCATCGCAGACAGTTATATCTTGCTTAAAGCCGTGCAGCTTTGCAAAGCGTGCAATATTAGCTTTGTAGCTGTCAAACACATCCTTGTTGTCAAGATCGCCGAAATACTGGCTTAAAAACACGTAATTATCTCTGTGAAAGCCGAATACGGCTTTCAGGTCACCGCCAAGGCACAATGTGTCTGCTTTCGCTTTTTTATCAATTTCCATGCTGAGCGGGACATATCCTCTTGCTCTGCGTATAAATTGGTTTCTGCCTGCCACACAGCATACTACACTGTCGTCAAGCGGCGTCAGTATTTCACGGTTGTGTGACAGAACATCAATTGAAAATTTGCTGATTTCATTATCATCAATAATGATTGGCTCACCGCTTATATTTGCACTTGTCATAACAAGCGGTGATATTTTTTCAAGTATCATTATCTGAATGGGATTACAGGGCAGGAACGCACCGATATAATCACTTTCACCGCACACGCATTTGTTAAAATCCTTTATTTTTTCCAGCAGAACAATAGGTCGTGCAGGGGATAGGAGAAGCTCTTTTTCCTTATCATTTATTCTGCAGTATTTGCTGATTTGCTCAATCGATGAAAACATAACAGCAAACGGTTTTGAATCCCTGCCCTTGAGCTCTCTTATTTTATTTACGGCATCCGTGTTATATACATCACACGCAAGGTGGTAACCGCCGATGTCCTTTATGGCAAGCACCTTACCGTTTCTTAATATATCAATCGCCTTTTCAATAGACATGCTTGTTTGCGGTCCGCATGCGTTGCAGGCAATGGTCTGTGCGTGACAGCGTCTGTCGGGTACAGATGTATATTCTTTTTTGCAGTTATCACACATTTCAAAGTGTGACATTGTAATGTTTTCCCTGTCATACGGCAGAGTGTTCATTATCGTATATCGTGGTCCGCAGTTCACGCAGCTGATAAACGGGTGGCGGAATCTGCGGTTGTATTCGTCTTTTAGTTCCCTTTCACAATCACTGCAGGTTGCAAGGTCAGGTGTAAGGAATGGGGTGTGATTATCGTTTGTCGAGTGTACAATTTCAAAGTCATTAAACTGAATGTTATCTATGTTTTCTTCTTCATAATTTTTTATTTCAAATATGGCAATAAGGCGTCGGACAAATTCGTCCAACGCCTGTTCCTTGCCGCTGATAATCAGGCTGACATTGCCGCCTGAATTTTTAACCTGACCCTTTAATCCAAGGTCTTTTGCGATACGCTGGGCAGCAGGTCTGAACCCTATGCCCTGAACAATACCGTGAAAGGTTAATTTTTTTGTCATCAGGATTACTCCTTAACTAATGTAACAATGCCTTTTTCGCCGTCATCATCTGTTGTGCTCAGTGCCTTGAATTTTATGCAGGCATCCACACAGGCACCGCACTGTACGCACTTGTCACGGTCGATTGACCATGATTTTGCACCCGTTCTGTCAACTGTGATGCATTCCTGCGGGCATTTTCTTGCGCAAAGTCCGCAAAGAATACACTTTGACATATCATTTGTGATTTTACCCGGCTTTGTTTCAGGGATAGGCTGGCTGTATGAATCAACCGTTTTTTCTGTTGACGGAGCAGAATATCCCGGAACGATTGACAGACATTTTTTAGGGCAGGCATTTACGCATGCACCACACTGAACACAGCCCATTCTTTCGATTGACCATGTCTTGTTAGCTCGGTCGATTGTGATTGCACCTGACATACATTTGCGTGAGCAAAGTCCGCACATAATGCAGTCATCAATATTAATTTCAACGTGTCCTCTGCTTCTTTCAGGGTACTCTCTTGGTACAGCAGGATAATTCGCTGTTGCAGGCTTTGAAAATAAATTCTTTAAAGCTGTGAAAGAAAAATTCATAATTGGCATACTAATTTACCTCCTATCTTTCAGTACAGCTGATACAAGGATCAATTGTAAGAATCTGAAGCGGAACATCTGCAAGCTCTGAGCCGGGAAGAATATGAATAAGTGACTCAATGTTTGTAAATGTGGGAGTGCGGACTCTAAGTCTTTCAAGGAATTTAGTGCCGTTACCCTTAGCGTAGTAGATTGCTTCACCACGTGGCTGCTCAACTCTGACAAACGCCTCACCATCAGGATTGCCTTTAATCTGATTCGCAATCGGTCCTTCAGGAATTTTGTCAACAAGCTGTCTGATAATGTTGAAGGACTGGAAAATTTCGCCGATACGAACGGCACATCTGCCGTATCCGTCACATTCTTTAGATGTGATAATTTCAAAATCAACCTTGTCATAAGCCTCATAGCCTGTTTTACGAACATCAATTTCGATACCTGCAGCTCTTGCCATAGGACCTACTGCACCAAGGCGGATAGCATCCTCTTTCGTGAGTATGCCCACACCTCTTAAACGTGACTCAACCGTGTAATCACTGAGAAAGGTACGAATAAGCTTCTTAAGGTCCTTTTCCATACCGTCAAAGATATTTACAAAGCTCTTAAGCATTGCTGAATCCATGTCCTTGAGCACACCGCCGATTTTATTTACAGAGAAAATAACACGGCCGCCTGTCGATGCTTCAAACATATCAAGCACCTTTTCTCTCATTCTCCAGCACTGCATAAAGAGTGCGTCAAAGCCAAAGGCATCTGCAAGTAAGCCGAGCCAGAGCAAATGAGAATGAATACGGCTCATCTCGCCCCAGATTGTTCTTAAAAATTGTGCTCTTTCAGGCACTTCTGCATCGAAAATTCTTTCAAGAGATTCGCAATATGCCATACCATGCTTGAAAGAACAGATGCCGCAGATTCGCTCAATAACATACTGATAGTCATTAAAGTCTCTCTTTTCAGCAAGACTTTCAAGACCTCTGTGCACAAAGCCGATGGAAGGGATTGCCTCTACTACCTTTTCGTCCTCAAGTACAAGGTCAAGGTGAACAGGCTCGGGCAGCACCGGATGCTGCGGTCCAAAAGGAACTATTGATCTTTCGCCCATTATTCTGCTGCCTCCTCTTCTTTTTTGATTACCTTTACAGCCTCTTTAACTTCCTTCTTGAAAGGAGCTTTTACGGCGATTCTGTAAAGCTTATTGTCATAATCGGGATTGATTGATTTGATTTTAACATCAAAAAGCTCTTTCATCTCGTTTTCATAAAGCATTGCCGACGGGAAAAAGTCTGATATTGTGTTAATCTCTGTATCAATCGGAACGATTGTTTTGTAGTTTTCAAATTTATAGCCGTCTACTACCGAGTAAATAACCTCGTTGTAGCCCTCAAAGGCCGTTGCACAAATCTGTGCAAGGCGATAGCCCGCTCTTTGCTTTTCGAGCATTATTTTGTATAGGGTAGGGATATCAACTGTTTCGAGTGAATATTCTTCTCTCATTTATTTACCCTCCTTAAGCTTTTTGCTTTTTTCTTTAAGTAATGCAAGTGACTGAACAACACCGTCGATGATTGCCTCAGGTCTTGCTGCACAGCCGGGAACATAAATGTCAACAGGGATAACCTTGTCAACACCGCCGAGAATGTTGTAGCAATCCTTGAACACGCCGCCGTTGCATGCACAAATACCGATTGCACATACAACCTTAGGTTCAGTCATCTGCTCATAAATCTGTTTAACGACATCCTTGTTTTGTTCATTTACAGAACCTGTAATAAGAAGAATGTCTGCATGCTTGGGGTTACCTGTGTTAATTACACCAAAACGCTCAACATCATATACAGGAGTTAAGCAAGCGAGCACCTCGATATCACAGCCGTTGCAGCTTGAACCGTCATAGTGCATAATCCAGGGTGATTTTGTTATATCAGCCATTATTTATACCCCCTTCATTAATACTTCCAGAATGAATACATTAAGAGCACCGATAATGATTGTTGTTATCCATGAGTTCTTGAACATATTCTTCCATTTCATTCTTGCAGTTGTATTATCAACAAGAATCAATACAGAATAGGTGATTGATATTGCTGCAAGTGCGATTATGATTGTCCACCAGTTTGCATTTAAGAAGAACAGTGCAATAACACCCATTAAAAATACATTTTCATACCAGTGTGCAATTTCAACAATTGCAAACATTTCGCCTGAAAATTCTGTTGTGATACCCTTAACCATTTCCTGATGTGCATGGTGGCTTGTTGCAAGGTCAAACGGATGCTTTCTGAGCTTGATTGTAAGAATATATACAAAACCGATAAATACACCCGGCAGCATAACGATTGGTAAAGTGCTGTCACTTGTAACAATTTCTCTTACCTTAAATGTGCCTGTTGCAAGGTAAAAACCAACAGCTGTAAGAAGTACCATTGGCTCATATGCGAGCATCTGCATCATTTCACGGCTTGCACCCATGCTTGCGTATGGTGAGTGGCTGCTTGTTGCCGCAAGGATAAGGAATAGGTTTGCTGTTGTGAGTGCAAAGAACACCATGAGCAAATCAAATCCGCCGAAGAACAAACATCCGGTGAATATAATGAATATGAGGAAAGTTAAAAGATAGAATATCTGAACATGGTTGATAAGTACGGTTTCTTTTTTCAACAGCTTGATTACATCGTAAAACGGCTGAAGAATAGGAGGACCCTGTCTGCCCTGCATACGGGCTGTTATCTTTCTGTCGATACCTGAGGTTAAACCGCCGAGGATAGGTGCCAGAATAATATAGGCAGCAATGCTGATAATGATTTGTATTGTACCTGACATTAGAATGCACCTCCTATTGAAATAACCATAATTGTAACAATCAGTGCGATTGAAAGGATAACAGACGGATTCCAGAGTTTCTTTTCACCGAAGATATCCTCCATATACCAGTTAGCAAGGAAGAATCGTCTCTTTTCACCCATTGAATCAATATAGTTCATCTGGTCGCCTGCGTTAACACCGTTGATGTAACGGTCAACCTTTCTGTACTTTGTATGTCTTGCAGATATCCATGATACACCCGGAATAACAAATATTGAAATAACCATAATCATCATAATTATGATATTGTCGTTTGAAATAACCTGTGATGCGTTGTTGAATATTGTGTGGATGTAAGGAATGATAACCTGTGATGAAATAAGCGGGAATACAAAGCAGAGCACAACCATAAATATTGCGTGAATGAGTATTGAAATCCACTGGTTTGCAGAGGTTGTATTCTTTGCCTTGACATCGTTGTTTTTAGATGCCATAACGGTTGCCATCCACTTCATCCAGTAGAAAAGTGTTGTTGCACTGCCGAAGCATACAAAAAGAACAAGAATTATATTTCCGCAGTCAATAAATGCCTTGAGTGCTGCCCATTTTGATACAAGCATACCGAATGGTGCAAGGAACATACCTGCAATACCGATAACAAGTGTCCATGCAAGGTATGGATGACGGCGTACAAGACCGTGCATTGTCTCAATATCTCTTGAGCCGGTTGAGTTTTCAATAGCACCGACTGTCTGGAACAGGAGTGACTTTGATACTGCGTGGAAGATGAGAAGGAATATACCTGCCCATACTGTTTCCTCAGCACCTACACCTGCACAGGCAGTGATAAGACCGAGGTTTGATATTGTTGAATAAGCAAGTACCTTTTTGCCGTCGCTTACAGTGATTGCAAGCATTGACATAACAAGGAATGTGAAGCCGCCGATAAGGCTTACCATTGTTCCTGCGTATGTGCCAGCCATAACAGGTGATAATCTGAGAAGTAAATATACACCTGCTTTAACCATTGTTGCACTGTGAAGCAGTGCAGATGATGGTGTTGGTGCAACCATTGCACCGAGCAGCCATTTTGAGAACGGCAGCTGTGCACTTTTTGTGATTGCTGCGAATGAAAGAAGAATAACAGGAATAAGAACGATTGTACCATCACAAAGGATAAGGCTCTGCATATCTGTTACATTAAACTGCATACCGGCAACAACGATTGCTGCTGCAAAGCCGCAGCCGCCGAGAAGGTTCATCCATAAAGCTCTGAAGCAGTTGTGGATAGCTTCTCTTGTTTTTGTGTAGCCAATAAGCAGGAAGGATACAACGCTGGTGATTTCCCAGAAGAAATACATCCATACAAGGCTGTTTGAAAGCACAAGACCAAACATTGCTCCAAGAAATACATAAAGCAGTGAGAAGAAATATCTTCTTCTATCTTTAAATTCTGTGTGGTGATTATGGTAATCTTTCATATATCCACACGCATAAACTGTTATGAGTGTACCTATAACTGCGACAATAAGCACCATAATAACAGTCAGCTGATCGATATATACTTTGTTTACCTCCTGATGAGGAGCATTGCCGCCAAGCTCATACCAGAACATCAGAGCGGTTTGTGCAATTGAAAGAGCTGCAGCATAGTATTGCTTGTATTTGAAGCTGAGTACTGTTACAAGCACCATTAAAAATGCCTCTATGCCAATCATAGCATAGTCTGCAATTTCTGTTTGTGGGAAGAAGGCAAGATTGCCGCCTCCGCCGGCGAAATATTTGACAGCAAAGGTTACTGCCATACCTATCACAGATATACTGCTGACATAGGTAATGATTTGTCTGATTGTATCATTTTTGAAAATGCTCAGAAGCAGTGCACTCAAAAATGGAAAACCAATCAGAACAATGATTAAACTCTCCATTTAACCGTCCTCCTCTTATTATATATTAATATAATAAATTATAT
>JAIDVA010000094.1 GCA_029059925.1 Eubacterium sp.
TGGGAGCATAGCTCAGCTGGGAGAGCATCTGCCTTACAAGCAGAGGGTCACAGGTTCGAGCCCTGTTGTTCCCACCACAAATGGCCCGGTAGTTCAGTTGGTTAGAACGCTAGCCTGTCACGCTAGAGGTCGACGGTTCGAGCCCGTTCCGGGTCGCCATTTGTGCTTCTGTAGCTCAGTCGGTAGAGCAGAGGACTGAAAATCCTCGTGTCGATGGTTCGATTCCGTCCGGAAGCACCATATTTGCGGATGTAGCTCACCCGGTAGAGCGCAACCTTGCCAAGGTTGAGGTAGCGAGTTCGAGCCTCGTCATCCGCTCCACAAATATAAAAGGCTTCAAACGAAGCCTTTTATTATACGGCACCATAGCCAAGGGGTAAGGCAGAGCTCTGCAAAAGCTTTATCCCCAGTTCAAATCTGGGTGGTGCCTCCATAAAAAGACTTGTCTGATAGGCAAGTCTTTTTTATTTTTTATGCAACACTTTCAGCTTTATTTTATACTTGTTATATGTAAGCATTTTTTTCCTGTTCCAATATGCCGATTTTATGATATTAGCTATCGAAAATTCTACTAATATAAGTTAAAATAAGCATAGTTATTTTCAAAGGCTTCAGAGGTATTATTATGAATGAATACATAATTGACGGCACCGAGTCTCTCGGAATAGAATTTGGCTCAACAAGAATAAAAGCGGTCTTAATAGATAAGGATTTCAATCCTATCGCAACAGGCAGTTATGATTGGGAAAATAAGCTTGAAAATGGCATATGGACGTATAGTCTTGATGATGTATGGTCGGGCTTGCAGAATGCTTACGCTAATCTTAATAATGATGTTTTGTCTAAGTTTGGTGTTAAGATAAAAAAACTTTCTTCAATCGGCTTTTCAGCTATGATGCACGGTTATTTACCATTTGATAAAAATGGCAATCAGCTTGCTCAATTTAGGACGTGGCGCAACACAATTACTGCTGATTCTGCACAGAAATTGACTGAATTGTTTAATTTTAATATACCTCAGCGCTGGAGTATAGCTCATCTTTATCAGGCAGTTTTGAATAATGAAGAGCACGTTAATGATATTTCATTTTTAACTACTCTTGCAGGCTATGTTCACTGGCAGCTCAGTGGTGAAAAGGTTGTTGGCATCGGTGAGGCATCAGGGATGTTCCCGATTGACAGCACAACCAATGATTATGACGCTGAAATGATGCAGCAATTTAATAATCTTCCCGAAATAGCTCAGCTTAACTGGAATCTTTCCGATATTCTGCCGAAGGTTTTGAATGCAGGAGAGAATGCAGGTAATTTAACAGAGGAAGGTGCATTGCGTATTGATCCTACAGGAGAGCTTGAGGCGGGTGCCATTATGTGTCCTCCTGAAGGTGATGCAGGTACAGGCATGGTTGCTACAAACAGCGTAAGAGTAAAGACAGGAAATATTTCTGCCGGCACCTCAATATTCTCCATGATTGTACTTGATAGGATGCTTTCTAATGTTTACGAAGAAATTGATATGGTTACTACACCATCGGGCAAGCCTGTTGCAATGGTACACTGTAATAATTGCTGCACAGACCTTGATTACTGGGTAAGCTTATTTATAGAATTTTCAAAGCTTGCAGGTTGTGAGCTTGCAAAGCCGCAGATTTATGATATGCTCTATAATACTGCACTGAATGGTGACAAGAACTGTGGCGGTCTTGTATCCTTTAACTACTTTTCAGGTGAACCTGTTACAAAGCTTGACAGTGGCAGACCTTTGTTTGTAAGAAGTGAAAATTCAAATTTTAACCTTTCAAACTTTATGAGAACACAAATTTACTCAACAATGGCTGCACTGAAAATCGGTATGGAAATACTTGAAAGTGAGAATGTAAATATTGATTCTCTAATCGGTCATGGCGGATTGTTTAAGACAGAAATAGTAGGTCAAAAGCTTATGGCAGGTGCTATGAATACACCGGTTGCAGTTATGGAGACTGCAGGCGAAGGCGGCGCATGGGGTATTGCAATACTCGCAAAATATGCTGCCGACAGTTCGGCAGAGCCTCTTGAGGACTATCTTGATAATAAGGTGTTCAGTCGCTATAAAAGCTCTGTTATTGAGCCTGACGAGCAGGATGCTATTGGCTTTGCAGATTATATGCAATTATATAAAAAAGCGCTCGCTGTAGAAAAGTCAGCAGTTCAAAATATTTAAGAGGTGAACAATATGGCAATTAAAGATTATGAATTTTGGTTTGTTGTGGGAACGCAGCATTTATATGGTGAAGAGATTTTTGCTGATATAAATTCACATGCTCAGGAAATGTGTGATGAGTGGACTGCAAAACTGCCTTGTAAGGTAATCGCAAAACCTTGTGTTAAAACAGCAGGGGAGATTTTGGATATTATGCGTCAGGCAAACAATTGTCCTGCGTGTGCTGGTGTTATTACGTGGATGCACACATTCTCACCATCTAAGATGTGGATTGCGGGTCTTAATGAGCTTTCAAAACCATATCTTCATGTTAATACGCAGTATAACAGAGATATCCCTTGGAGCGATATCGATATGGACTTTATGAATCTTAATCAGTCAGCGCATGGGGACAGGGAGCATGGTTATATTCATGCACGAATGAGAAAAAAGGTTAAGGTTGCTGCCGGCTATTGGAAGGATGAGGAATTCCAGAATAAAATAGGAATCTGGATGAGAGCAGCCGTTGGAGCTACCGAATCTAGAAAGCTCAGAGTCCTGCGTATATCAGACAATATGAGAAATGTTGCTGTTACTGACGGTGATAAAATTGAAGCGCAGATTAAGCTTGGCTGGCAGGTTGATCATTATGGTGTTGGCGACATTATAAGATTTGTTGATGCTGTAACCGACGCTGAAATTGATGCTCAGATGGCAGAATATGAAAAATATTATGATATGGACACTGAAAATATCGACGCAGTACGCTATCAGGCAAGGGAAGAGGTTGCTATTAAAAAGTTCCTCGATGAAAACAGTTTCGGTGCTTTCCATACAAATTTTGAAGACTTACAGCAGCTTAGACAGCTTCCTGGTCTGGCTTCGCAGGACCTTATGCGTCAGGGTTATGGTTTTGGTGCTGAGGGTGACTGGAAAGTTGCTGCAATGACAAGAGTTATGAAGCTTATGGCTGAAGGTATGACAAAGAGCGGCACGGCATTTATGGAAGATTATACATATCACTTCGAGCCGGGCAACGAAATGCTCTTAGGCTCACATATGCTTGAGGTATGTCCTACAATTGCTAAGGATAAACCAAAAATTCAGGTTCATCCTCTCGGCATAGGGGATAGGGAAGACCCTGCAAGATTGGTATTCAAAGCGCAGACAGGCAATGCGATTGTTGTCACCTTAGTTGATATGGGTGACAGACTCAGAATGATTGTAAATGATGTTGAGTGCAAAGAACAGACAAACGATATGCCAAAGCTTCCTGTAGCCGGTGTACTTTGGAAGCCGCTTCCTTGTCTTCAGACATCTGCTGAGGCTTGGATTTATGCAGGTGGCGCACATCATTCAGTGCTTTCCTATTCTCTTACTGCTGACCATATGAGAGATTTTGCGGAGATTATGGGTATTGAATTCATCCATATTAATAGAGACACTGAAATCAATTCTTTTAAAAAGGAATTATTCTATAATGATTTAGCTTATAATCTTGGAATGTAAGGTGATATCAAAATGTTAAAGGAGTTA
>JAIDVA010000095.1 GCA_029059925.1 Eubacterium sp.
GATGTGAACCCTTTTGTCACTACGTGACATTTCCCCTGACAGGGGAATAACATCGCACCGCCACATACCAACGGAACGATGTGGGCATCACCCCCTACGAAAGTAAAGATAACGTTGTAAATATCCGAAACGCCTTTAAATTAATGGATTTTTTCGTTAGGCAAGGCTTTGACAAAATTTCGTCGACGGGAGCATATATAGATATGTGACCGAGCGAAATTTTGTCAGTAACGTAGCATAACGGAAAAAGACATAATTTAAATAAACAATAATTTAACAATTTACATTATTTTATTAAAGAAACAGGAATGATTTCCTGTATGACAGGCAGCACCTGTTTGAATCACCTTAATCAGAAGTGTATCATCATCGCAGTCACCGTGGATGGAAACAATTTTCTGCAGATGACCTGAGGTTGCACCCTTATTCCAAAGCTCCTGCCTTGAGCGTGACCAGAACCATGTATAGCCGGTCTCCAAGGTTTTTTGCATGGATTCCCTGTTCATATAGGCGAGCATCAAAACCTCGCCTGTGGACTCCTCCTGCACAATTGCAGGAATTAAATCAGTCTTTTTAAAATATTTTTCTACATCCATCATTTGCAAGCCTCCACAGCATCAATCAGATTAAGCGTACTCTCATAAATGCTCTTACCGCATATTGCACCATACAAGCCATTATCACGCAGATTGATGATATCATTCATATTGGTAACACCACCTGAGGCAGTAATATTGCAGGAAACGGCATCATTAATCTCGTTAAGCTGTTCAAGATTCGGCCCTGAAAGTGTGCCGTCCTTACTTATATCTGTAAAGATAATTGTTTTAACACCAACATCCTCCATTTGCTTTGCAAGGTCCGTGAAATAAACATCACTGCTTTCAACCCAGCCTTCTGTAGCTGCATAACCGTTTTTAGCATCAATGCCAATCGCAATCATGTCACCGAATTCCTTTACAGCCTCTTTAACAAGCTGTGGATTTTTAAGTGCAACAGAGCCGAGAATAATTCGGCTGATGCCGTTATTTACATAAAAATCAATATCCTTCATTGTTCGGATACCGCCGCCAAGCTCAACCTTGAGCGAGGTCTGCTTTGCTACGGAAATGAAGGTGTCGGCATTGACAGGCTCTTTTTTCAGTGAGCCGTCAAGATCCACCATATGTATCCATTCACAGCCCGCTTTAACAAAGCTTTCAGCTGTCTCAAGTGCATCTGCAGCAACCTGCTTTGCAGTGCTGAAATCACCCTTATAAAGTCTTACGGGCTTACCGCCTATTATATCAATTGCCGGGAAAATAATCATCAGAGAACTCCTTTTGTTGAGAGGACTGAACCGTCCTCATTTTTACGTACAGCAACCTGCATTGCATGTGCGACTGCTTTGAAAATTGCCTCAATCTCATGGTGCGCATTCGCACCATAAGGCACCTGTATATGCAGTGTTATGCAGGAATTCATTGCAAAGGCTCTGAAAAACTCCTCTGTAACACAGGTTTCATAATCGCCGCATTTCTCCTGTTCAAAGGATGCTTTGAACACAAGAAACGGTCTGTTGGAAATATCGAGCACACACACAGCAAGTGCTTCATCCATAGGGATGGAGAAGGAACCATAGCGAACAATGCCGCTCATATCGCCGAGTGCCTCTTTAAACGCCATACCGAGTGCAATACCTGTATCCTCAACCGTGTGGTGTGTATCAACCTCTAAATCACCAGTAACTTTTACTTTTAAGCCAAAGCCGCCGTGCACACCAAAAGCAGTCAGCATATGGTCAAAAAAGCCTATGCCTGTTGAAATTTCAACTGCACCACCGTCAAGATTAAGCTCAACCGTAATCTGTGTTTCCTTTGTATTTCTTTCAATTTTAGCAGTTCTCATATATCTACCCTCAATAAAAGATTGAAATTTATTTAAACAAATCATTCATCAATTTATTAATTTTTTCTTCTCTTTTTTCTGTTTCGGTCTTATCAATAAGAATCGTAATGACATCACCCTCGCCGATATCTTTCGGCAGAGCATTCACCTTCACATCAATAAACGTGCCGTTTTCAAGCTCACATACGGCAATATCATTCTCAATTCTGTCTATAATCCATTTCATTTATTTATCCTCACACTGAATATCAAATCCGTTGTTTCCATCACAGATTACAGTAATCGTGCCCTGCTTATCCGTGCGGTAAACCTGAGCACCGATATCATTCAGTCTATCCATTGTCTCACTGTGCGGATGACCGTAGGAATTACCCGTGCCGCAGGAAATGATGGCATATTCGGGCTGAACAGCATTTAAAAATTCAGCAGTTGACGATGAATCAGAACCATGATGACCAACCTTTAAAACATCGCTTGAAAGAGCTGAATAGTCATATAAAAGCATTTCGTTTTCAGAAATATTCTCAGCATCACCTGTGAACAAAAAGGAATTACTGCCATAGGTTATTTTCAAAACCGCAGAGTAATTATTCAAATCTTCATAGCTGTCACTGACAGGAGCAAGAAATTCCATTTTGAGCTCACTGTCTGAATATATTTCTACACCTGCTTTGGCAGTGTTCACTGACATACCCTTATCTGAAATTGCTGTCAGCAGGTTTTCAAATGTTTTCGTATTGGTTGATGCTTTCGGCATATAGATTTCGCCAACATCAAAGCTTTCAATAATCCTGCTCATACCACCGATATGGTCAGCATGAGGATGCGTTGCAACCACATAATCAATCGTTGAATAACCATAATCCTCAATAGCTTCGGTAACTGTATACGAATATTCAGCAGTTCCTGCATCAATCAACATACATTTGCCGTCAGGGAATTCGATAAATTCACTGTCACCCTGACCAACATCAAGAAAATGAACGATAATATTATTGTCATTATCTGCAACACTTGTCGGCTTGTCCTTATCAAGCTGATTGTTTACCGCCGAAAAGACTGACGGAATAATAATCAGCAGCAAAACAACTATTGCAGGGATTGGTGATTTCTTTTTACTTCTTTGATTATTTCGCTTTGTACTCATTCAAATCTTACCTTGATGGAATTTGCGTGAGCAGTAAGTCCCTCTGTATCAGCAAGCTTAACAATATCATCCTTAGCCTTTCTGAGCTCAGCCTCTGTATAATAAATAAAAGAACTTTTCTTTATGAAGCTGTCAACCGAAAGCGGTGAGAAAAATCTTGCAGTACCGCTTGTCGGCAGCACGTGGTTAGGACCTGCATAGTAATCGCCGAGCGGCTCAGGTGAGAAATTGCCAAGGAATACCGAGCCTGCATTATCTATTTTACCTATATATTTAAGAGGTTCTTCAACACACATTTCAAGATGCTCAGGTGCAAGCTCGTTTGCAAAATTAATCGCCTGCTCTAAATCCTCACACACAATAATCTCACCGAAATCATTTAATGAAGCCTCAATAATCTCCTGTCTTGCAAGATGCTTAATCTGCTTTTCAATCTCCTTGGCTGTTGATTTTGCAATATCAGAAGAGGTTGTAAGCAGAATTGCAGACGCAAGCTTATCGTGCTCTGCCTGACTCATAAGGTCAGCAGCAAGAAAAGCCGGCTTTGCTGTTTTATCCGCTACAATCAAAATTTCAGACGGTCCTGCAACCATATCAATATCAACAACACCATAAAGCAACTTTTTAGCTGTGGCAACAAAAATATTACCCGGTCCGACAATCTTGTCAACCTTTGGTATTTTTTCAGTACCATATGCCAGTGCGGCAACAGCCTGTGCACCGCCTACAAGGAATACTCTGTCAACACCTGCAACCGCTGCAGCTGCCATAATATCGGGGTTAGGGCTGCCGTCCTTCCCCGGAGGGGTAACCATTATTATTTCTTCAACACCGGCTATTTTTGCAGGAATCGCATTCATAAGCACAGATGACGGATAAGCAGCTGTACCACCCGGAACATAGATACCGACTCTTTTAAGCCCACGTACTCTCTGTCCCATAATAACACCGTTTTCCTGTGCAGTCATCCACGACTGCTGAGCCTGACGGTTATGAAAATCAAAAATATTATTCTTTGCATTGATTACAGCTGATTTAAAATCCTCGTCAACTATATCAAGATACTGCTGTAATTCATCCTTTTCAATAATCGTCTTTTTAGGCATTGCACCATCAAAGCGAACAGTAAATTCTCTTACAGCCTCATCACCCTGCTCCTTAACAGCATGGATGATATTGGTTACAATCTGCGTAATCTTTTCGTCAGTCTCGCCTGCACGCTTTTTTAAATTATCTATCAAGGCATATTCTGCCTTGCCGTTTGCTTTTGTAATCTTCATAATCAAACCCTCTTACATCCGTTATACTTTAGATGCTAATTCCAAATCGTTAAGGAAGGTTTCAATCTCTTCCTTCCTGAGCTTCATGGATGCTATATTAACAATTACTCTTGCTGAAATCGGTAAAATTTCATCGACTACCTCAAGTCCGTTTTCCTTTAAGGTTGAGCCTGTTTCAACAATATCAACAATACCGTCTGCCAGTCCAAGAAGAGGAGCAAGCTCAACGCTGCCCTCAATCTTGATAATATCAACATCCATACCCTTTGATTTAAAGTATTCCTTGGCAACCTTAGGATATTTGCTGGCAACAACCTTTCTCTTATATCCTGAAAAGAAATCAGTACCTTTAGGACATGCAAGTGCAAAACGGCATTTGCCGATATTAAGGTCAATCACCTCATAGAAGGAATTGCCGTGCTCAACAATAGTATCTTTTCCGACAACACCAATATCGCACACACCGTGCTCAACATAAGTAATAACATCAGGCGCTTTTGAAAGAACAGCCTCGTAATCACCTACAGGAAGAATAAGGCGTCTGCCCTTATTCTCAAGCTCAATAGTATCAAGTCCCATGGTTTTGAATAATTTTACTGATGATTTTTCAAGTCTGCCTTTAGTAAGTGCAATTCTGAGCGGCCGTTCAATATTAATCTCCTCACGCATTATATCACAAAGCGCATTAACGTCAACACCAAAGCCGACAGCAGGTGCATCAAGACCGAATTCACCAATCAGATTATCATAGCGGCCGCCTGAAAGGATTGTTACACCGCTGCCCTGTGCATAACCACGGAAGATAACGCCTGTATAATAGTTACTTCTGTTAACAAGACTGAGATCGATAAGTATATTATCCTTAAATCCAAGCTTGCAAAGCTTTTCGTAAACCTCCTTGAGATAATCAAGTGCCTTATTAGCATCAGCATCAGCATAGAGTGCCTTTGCCTCACTTATCACACTGACATCACCAAAGAGCCTTGGCATTTTTTTAATAATCTCAGCCTCAGTACTGTTTCCTATTTTATCGAGCATATCACCAAGTGCAGCATAGTTCTTGCCCTCAATAAAGCTGCATATATCTGCTTTTTGAGATGGTGACAGATTCATTTTATCGAGTATTGAGTTGAAAAAGCCTGCATGACAAAGCTCCAGCTTGAAAGACTGAACATCATTGCGCTTGAGTGCCTCATAGGCCATTGATATAACCTCAATATCAGCATCCATACTGCCGTCACCAATAAACTCAATACCGCTCTGTGCAATCTCGTCTGTTCTGCCGGCAAGCTGCTTGTTGCGAACATAAATATTCTGGCTATAGTAAAGCCTTACAGGGAAATCCTCGTTTGACAGTCTTGTTGCAACAAGACGTGCAATAGGTGCAGTATTATCAGGACGAAGTACAGTTGTTCTGCCCTGATTGTCCGAAAGCTTATACATTTCCTCAGCTTCGACACCTAAATTATCACTGTTAAATACATCAAAAAACTCGATTGTAGGTGTCATAACCTTGCGATAGTTTTTTTCTTTAAATAAATCAGAGAGGATCGTTTCCACTCTTCTTCTGTCATCACATTCCTCAAAAAGCAGATCACGACTGCCCTGAGGTGTTAATTTTGAATACCTTTTCATATATTTTCTCCTTGACGGTTTGTTTTTACTTTAGCACGGTAGAGTGGTAATATGCTACCATACTGATATATAATTGTCAAGTGTTAAGTTAAATTATTGTTTATCTTAATAAGTGTTGGATAAAAAATCGTAGGGAACGATGCCCACATCGTTCCGTTTATACGCGTATATATATTCGGTGCGATGTGAGCATCGCACCCTACGAAAGTATAAGATAACGTTGTAAATATCCGAAACGCCTTTAAATTAATGGATTTTTTCGTTAGGCAAGGCTTTGGTAAAATTTTGACGACGGGAGCATATGTGGATATGTGACCGAGCAAAATTTTA
>JAIDVA010000096.1 GCA_029059925.1 Eubacterium sp.
GTCTTACAGAGCAGAGTGACGCAATTGTTGTTATTGTCAGTGAAGAAACAGGCTTTATTTCCGTTGTTCAGAATGGTGTTTTGCAAAGAGATATTTCTGATGGTGATTTACGAGATATTCTTATGACAGCCTTTGTTCCGTCAGGTACCTCCGCTGATGACAAGATAATCACAAAGCTTGTAAGGAGGAAGAAGAAATAATGGCTGAAAATAAAAAAAGCAGCTTCTCAATCAGAAAGTTGATATATAACGATAAATATCTCATTATAATATCTGTTGTTCTGGCAATTGTTATCTGGGTTACAACATCAATGAATCTTTCTCCCGAAACCACAAAAACAATTACCGTTCCTGTATCGGTCGATTTTACGGGTACAGCTGCAGAACAGCTTGGCATAAAATGCTTTGGCGAGGAGTCTGTTGATGTTGATGTTACAGTAACATGTAAAAAATATCTTGCAAAGGATATTACTGCTGATGATCTTAATGTTTATCTGCAGACCAATACTGTAACCTCAAATGGCAATTATGATGTTCCCATTACTGTTGAAGCGAGAGATAATTCCGATTTCAAAATTACAAGCTATTATCCGACTGTTTACAGAGCCTATTTTGATGTTGAGGCTGAAAAGGTAATGGATATCGACATTAGATATACTAAAGAAGATTTTATTGAAGAGGGCTATACAATGGGTGTGCCTATGCTCAGTGAAAGCTCGGTTAAGATTAAAGGTCCGAACACCTTTGTTACGCAGGTAGCAGAGGTTGTGGCAACAGTAAATGTTGATGAAAATCTCAAAACTACAACTTCGATGGATATAACGCCTGTTGCACTTGATGCAAATGGTTCTAAGGTAAGCTATATTAAGCTTGAGACTGTATCCAATAATCTTACAGTCACAATACCTGTTCTTAAGGAAATGGAGCTTGATGTTGCAACCAACTTTGTCGGTAAGCCCGGAAAAATCAATATAAGTGATTTTGATGTGTCTTACAGTGTGAACAGAGTCAGTGCAGGTGTGCTTGAGGATGCCAATATAACACAGGCAGTTATAGGCAACATTGATTTTTCAAAGCTCAGACCGGGTGAAAATAAATTCACCTTTAATGTTGAATCACTTGACAGCCTTGTTATCCTGGACAGCATTGATGAAATTGAGGCTTCTGTAACTGTCCCGGATGATTATATCGAAAAAACATTGTGGGTTAATGTGAACAATGTCACTGTTTCCAATGTCCCTGACAGCTACAATGCAAAGGCAACAGCTTTGAGCAGTTATTCCATAACGCTTGTCGGCAGGGAAGAGGATTTGGAAAATATTTCGGCAGCTAATATTAAGCTGACAGTTGATTTGTCATCACTCAATAAAGATGATGATATTAAAACAGGTATATCCTCATATCCTGTTTCAGCGGTTATTGATAATTCTGATACCTGTTGGGTATACGGCGATTACACAGCAAGCGTTAATATAACAAAGGCATAAGTAATAAAAAAGACAGCGTAAGAAAATTCTTACGCTGTCTTTTTTATTGATGTATTAATATTTCCGCTTCAATTGCACTGCAATCGTCAAGCATTTGGTATTCACGATGTAATTTTTCGTATAATTCGCGAATAGTGTAAATTGTGCAGTAGAGTATGGAGTAATGATCATATTCACTGTTGCTCTCTTCAAAATATTCAGATAGTATGCACAGCTGTGTTGAAAGATCACAAAGTGATTTGTGATAATCGTATATTCTGTTGAATTTAACGAAAAATGAATGTAAAACTTCAGGATCTGAATTATAATTACGGCCATTATTTTCTGACATAACTTTTTTATTCCTTTCAATATCTAATATTATGCTTGAAATAGTTTCTGCTATGTCGTATAATAAATTTACGACTCAGAGATTATTTCTTTGGGCGTTTAGTTGGGGACAGTGTGTGTTTTCGCATTCAGGCACACTGTTCTTTACTTTTTATCTGCCAAAAATACTTTAACAGCCTCTCTGATTAATTGTGCATAAGTTATAGAGTTGTTTTTACAATAATTATCTATTTGATTAAACAAATCATCATCAAATCTGATTTTTATGCTTTTATTCATAGGGTTGTCAATTTTTGGGCTGCCCGTACGTGGAGACAATTTGAATCACCTCACTTTGTGTACTCCAATTATATTATATATAGTGG
>JAIDVA010000097.1 GCA_029059925.1 Eubacterium sp.
ATGTAGGTATTGATGCTCTTAATACCGAATCTGCTGATGTGGCAGTTAATAATACTCTTGCATCGGCTTATGTTAAGGCACTGAAGGAAATTGCACAGACTTACGACCTTAAAGAGGATTTTGGTGCATCAACAATCAGCCGTTTTCAGGATGTGCTTGTTGTCAGAAAGACTGAAGAGGATGAGGATAAAATCTGGTCCTTGGTTCAGGAGGTTGCATCTGAGGCTATTGATAAGTTTATTGAAATGCGTGCTGTTGAAGGTAAAAGAATGTATGACGATGTTTATTCACGTTCTCAGTTTATTCTCGATTGTGTAGGCTATATTGAGGAGCGATCACCTCAGACTGTTAAGGAATATAATGACAAGCTTGTTGCCCGTGTTCACGATTTGCTCGGCGATGTTTCGCTTGATGAAAGCCGAATTATGCAGGAGGTTGCTGTTTATGCAGATAAGGTTGCTGTTGCCGAGGAGACAGTAAGACTTCGCTCTCATATAGAGCAGCTCAGAGAATTTCTTGCAAGTGATGATCCGATAGGCAGAAAGATGGATTTTCTTGTGCAGGAAATTAACCGCGAAACAAATACAATCGGCTCAAAATGCAATGATGTTGATGTTGCACGCAAGGTTGTTGATATGAAAGCTGAGATTGAAAAAATCAGAGAACAGATTCAGAATATAGAGTAATTGAATCTTAGATTAGAGTGAGTATATGAAATTAGTAAATATAGGTTTTGGCAACCTTATTAATGCCGACAGGGTTGTATCTATTGTATCGCCGGAGTCTGCACCGATAAAAAAAATTGTGCGTGAAAGTAAATCAGAGGGAACACTTATTGATGCCACACATGGCAGGAAAACAATGAGTGTTATAATCACCGACAGTGATAATGTTGTGCTTTCATATATGGATTTAAAACAGATTGCCGCTAAGTTTGGTATGGAGGTAGATGACAATGAATAAAGGTATGTTAGTAGTTTTTTCTGCACCGAGCGGCTGCGGCAAGGATACTGTTTTTAAAGAACTTTGCAAAAGGCATGACAATATTGTTGAATCAGTTTCTGCCACCACAAGAAATCCGCGAGAAGGTGAACAGCACGGAATTGATTATTTTTTTGTTACAGAGGATGAATTCTGTAATATGATTGATAATGACGGTCTACTTGAGTATGCTAAGTACAATGGCTGTTATTACGGTACACCTGTTAAGGGTGTGAATGATGCCATAAATAAAGGCAAAATTTGTTTTTTAATTATTGAGGTTCAGGGCGCTCAGAAGGTTATGAAAATGTTTGATGACTGTGTGTCAATTTTTCTTTTACCGCCTAGCGAGCAGGTGCTGAGACAAAGGCTTTACGGCAGGCACACCGATTCGGATGAAATGATTGAAAACAGACTTGAAATTGCTAAGGTTGAGCTTGGCTTCAAGGACAAATATACATATAATGTTGTCAATGATGACTTAGCTGTCTGTGTTGACACGATTGATAAAATACTGTGCGATGAGCTTGAAAAACGCAACGCATAAGAAAAAAGAACTATTTAAGGAGAAATAATTATGATTAATCAGGATTTAAAGAAGCTTTTAAAGGATTGCAACAGCCGTTACAGCCTTGTTGTAGGCACTGCTAAGAGAGCCAGAGAAATTCAGGACGAGGCTATTGCAAGAGAAGAGCATATTGATGTTAAAACCGTTTCACTCGCTATTGAAGATATACTTGACGGCAAATATGTTGTTGAAGAGCCTGATGAGCTTAAGTCAAAATAATGAACAGAACAGTTGCAACTGTTGCCGTTGAAAAAACCTTTTTTAATTATGATTCAGATTATGATTACTACGTGCCGGGCGAGCTTGTAAATGCTGTTAAAATCGGCAGTATGGTCAAAATTCCTTTCGGCAATGGTAACAGACTGCGAGAGGGAATCGTTGTAAAGGTTTATACAGCTATCAATTCACAGCTAAAGGAAATTCATTCTGTCATAGGTGATAAGCCTGTACTGAGTGAAGAGCTTGTTTCTCTTGCGTTATGGCTTAAAGAG
>JAIDVA010000098.1 GCA_029059925.1 Eubacterium sp.
TTCCCATCTGTACTTAGCCATAATTTACCCCTTACTAAATAAAGTTATTTTTGCAGTATATTAATTTGATTATATACTATTTTGTTAATAAAAGTCAATATAGACTAGTGTTGCCAAGTTTGTTATAATATTAAATTGAAATAAAATATTTTCGGAGTATAAAAATGATAGTAAGAGTAAATAAAGATAATCTCAACGAATATGAGGAATTTATAAAAAAACATCCTAAGGGACTTTTTCAGCACTCATCAAAGTGGGCAAAGGTTAAGTCAGCATGGAAATTTGAGGCCATAATGTTAAAGGATGAAAGCGGAGAA
Source organism: Eubacterium sp. (assembly GCA_029059925.1). Lineage (GTDB taxonomy): Bacteria > Bacillota > Clostridia > Oscillospirales > Acutalibacteraceae > Eubacterium_R. The sequence goes on from JAIDVA010000098.1 coordinate 318, forward strand.
ATCAGGGGGGCTGCTGCAGTTCTTATACGTTCAATACCAATAATTAAGAGCTCGCTTATGTATTGCTGCCGCGGTTTTGTCTGTGATGAAAATGATTTTGATACCTTTGACAAACTCTTCGACGGATTACTTGAAATTGGTAAGAAATATAATGCTTACTGCCTTAAAATTGACCCTGAAATTGTGATTGAAAATACCGATTACAAAAATCATGTTCTCAACAAAGGCTTTGTTGAACTCAATCCCGGCTGTATGGACTTTGAAAATGTGCAGCCAAGATTTGTTTACTGTTTTGATTACAATGGTTTAAGCGAAGAAGAGCTTATGCTCACCTTTAAATCCGACTACAGAAACAGAATCAGAAAAGCACCTAAAAAGGGTGTTGAGGTTAAAATCTGCGGTAAAGAAGCACTTGACGATTTTGTAAAAATTATGAGTGAAACTGGAGAGCGAGACGGCTTCTCCACCAGACCCAAGGAATATTTTGAAAAAATACTTGACTGCATGACAGATGACGCAAGACTTTATATGGCATACTATAACGGACAGGCTATTGCAGGAACAATTGCCATAAAATGGGGTCAGAATGTAATGAAGTACCAATATGGTGCATCCTCAAACGCGCACAGAAATGTATATCCTAACTATGCTTTGCAGTGGGCAATGATGCAATGGGGTATGGAGTGTGGCTGCAGGGTTTACGATTTCGGCGGCATTTCCGGTGACTGTCAGAATCCTGACAATCCACACTACGGACTGTGGAGATTCAAGCATGGCTTTGGTGGATATATGAAGGAATTTGTTGGCGAATTTGATTATGTAATCAACAAGCCTGTTTACAAATTATACAACCTTGCAACAAAGGTGCTTGAAAAAATCAGATAAAAGATTGGTAAAAATATGAGCAGATATATAATTGACACAAAAAAACTTGAAGAAAATATAAGTCTTATCAAAGAAAAAGCAGACGTTCCGTTAATCGGAGTTGTCAAAGGCAACGGCTATGGTTTCGGAATAAAAGAATTTTCAAAAATTCTTAAGGATAACGGCATTAAAACCTTTGCTGTTACAGAAGTTGACGATATTAATGAGCTTAAAAGTATTCTTGATGATGAGGATATACTTGTTATGCGTTCAACCTGCATTGAATATGAGGCTGAAGTGATTGCAAAAAACAAATGTATTGCAACAATAGGCTCACTTGCAGCGGCACAGGTTATGAATGATGTATCACAAAGGCTCGGCATTAAAACAAAATGCTACTTGAAAATTGATACCGGTATGGGCAGATACGGATTCATGGCAAGCGAGGTTGAAGATGCAATAAAATGCTACAGCTTTGAGAATCTCGAGTTTATCGGTGCTTATACGCATTTTTCATCAGCTTTTACAAACGAGGAACTTACTAAAGCACAGCTTGCACTCTTCAATGACACTATGTCGCAGATTGAAAAGACAGGAATTAATGTTGGTACACTGCACGCTGCGAACTCCCCCGCTCTGCTCAATGTTGATAATGTATGCCTTGACAGCGTCAGAATCGGCTCGGCTTTTACAGGCAGAGTGATTACAAAGAAAAGAACCAATCTTAACAGAATTGGCTCACTTGAGGCAGATGTTATTGAAATCAAAACAGTACCTGCAGGCTATTCAATCGGATACAACGGGCTTTATACAACGAAAAGAGAAACAAAAATCGCAATTGTGCCTATCGGTCATTATGACGGCTTTGGACTTGCCAAGGAAAAGGAAATTGCAGATTTCCGTTCAGTGCTGTCGCAGCTTAAGAAATTCTTAAAAAAACAGCAAATGTATATAAAAATTAATGGCAGAATGTACAGCGTTATAGGTGAAATCGGGCTTTCACACACAGCAGTTGATATAACAGGCAGTGATGTTAAGCTTGGCGATGTTGCAAGTGTTGACATTTCACCTCTGATGGTCAATCCAAGAATACCGAGAATTTACAAATAAACAGCAAAGCAGGAGAATACACAATGGCAGACAACAGCAAGGAATTCGAATTTTCAGTTGTTATTCCGATATATAATGTTGAAAAATATCTGGAGGAAACAATTC
>JAIDVA010000099.1 GCA_029059925.1 Eubacterium sp.
CTGATAAAGTGGTCTTTGAGGGTAAAAAATGGGACTTTTTGAAAAAAAGAATAAAAAATGCTTGCAATTTTAATTAAGTTGTGATATTATACCAACGTTCTAAATATTTAAGGAGGTGTTCGCAAATGGCAAAATGTGAATACTGCGGAAAAGACGTATCTTTCGGCATCAAGGTTTCTCACTCACACAGAAGATCAAACAGAACCTGGAAACCAAACATTAAAAAAGTAAAGGCTATTGTAAACGGCTCTCCTAAAAGAGTTAACGTATGCACAAGATGTCTTCGCTCAGGTAAGGTTGAAAGAGCTTAATTATTTCGCATAAAAACAGCACCGAGTTACTCGGTGCTTATTTTTATGTCTTAATTACATACTTTTTGCTTTTACACAGCTCGGTATAGTCATCATCAATTGTATATTTCTATTCTGCTGCAACAGTAAAGTGGATAATATCATTTATACAGACCTTCCATAAACTCAGCAACGGAAAAAGCTGACATATAAAAAGGACAGTGCTATGCACTGTCCTTTTTCTTAGATTTAAAGCTTATTTTGCTTTCTGTATGATTCAAAAGTTTTTTAATATTTTCTCTGTGTGCAACGACTACAATTACGGTAAATACCGCGGCAATCAATGTCAGCACAAGACTTTTATGGAATATGTAAATAAACAACGGATAAAGAAGTGCCATTATAATACTGCCAAGCGATACATATTTTGTAATCACAACAATAATTATAAATACTGCAAGAAGAATTAAAGCAATTCTCCAATCAATTGCAAATACCATTCCACCTGATGTTGCTACGCCCTTACCACCCTTAAATTTAAAATAGCAAGGAAAAATATGACCAAGCACGCAAAAAAATCCTGCAAACGATTTCAAAAGCATATTTATATCAATTGATGTAAATGCATTATCGCCAAGCTCGTTCAAAGTTATTGGTACATAACTGAAAATCCAGCTCGCAATATAAATTGCAGCAAATACCTTGAGCATATCACCGATAATCGTAAGAAGTGCAATACCCTTACCATAGCTGCGAAGCATATTAGTAGTACCGGCATTGCCGCTGCCATGATTTCTGACATCATCTTTTTTTATTTTATTTGACAAAATAACACCAAAATTTAAACTGCCCAATAAATAAGACAATACAGCTATTAAAACAAATGCTAAGACTAACATTATTTTTTGCCGTCTCCCCTTTCACGTATGATAAAACGCACAGGAGTGCCGTCAAGTCCAAAAACATCTCTTATTTGATTTTCGAGATATCTTTGATAAGAAAAGTGGAACAGTTCTGCATTATTAACAAAAAAAACAAATGCAGGCGGACGGGTTGATGCCTGTGTCATATAATAAATCTTTAATCTTTTGCCCTTATCTGTTGGTGGCTGAACACGTGCAGTTGCACCTGCAAGTACCTCATTAAGCTTACCTGTTGAAATACGCATTGAATTCTGAGAATGAACAAATGCAACCATTTCATACAAACGCTCCAATCTTTGTCCTGTTTTTGCAGAAATGAACATAATCGGAGCATAGCTCATAAATGAAAAATCATTTTCAAGCTTTTTTCTGTACTCATTCATCGTATTGCCGTCTTTTTCAACTGCATCCCACTTATTAACAGCTATAATACAAGCCTTGCCCTGTTCAAGAGCTATTCCGGCTACCTTTGAATCCTGTTCGGTAAAGCCTTCAACAGCATCAATCATGATAACGCATACATTAGCACGTTCAACAGCCATTCTTGCACGAATGATACTGAATTTTTCAATAGCGTCATTAACCTTGCTCTTGCGTCTGAGACCTGCAGTATCAATAAAATTGAACTTGCCGTACTTATTTTCAATAAAAGTATCTGTGGTATCACGCGTTGTGCCTGCAATATCAGATACGATTGCCCTGTTTACACCGCTGATTTTATTTATAAGAGATGACTTGCCAACATTCGGCTTACCGATTATAGCAACGTTGATAATCTCGTCATCATCTTCTTCCTCAACCTGCTCAGGTAAAAATTTTATTACTTCATCAAGCAAATCACCTGTACCATGACCATGAGTAGCCGATACAGCAACAGGATCACCCAAACCAAGATTATAGAATTCATAGAACTCAGGATCAGGTGCACCGATACTGTCACACTTGTTTACGCAAAGAACAATTGGTTTACCGCTTTTCATAAGCATTGCAGCAACCTCATGATCGCTTGCGACTACACCATCACGAAGATTTGTAACAAGAATGATTACATCGGCTGTTTCAATTGCAATTTCTGCCTGCGCACGCATCTGACTCAATATAATATCGTTAGTATCAGGTTCAATACCGCCTGTATCTACAAGCAGAAATTTATTATTAAGCCATTCGCAGTCACCATAAATCCTGTCACGTGTTACACCCGGTGTATCGTCAACGATTGATAATCTGCTGCCTATTAACTTGTTAAATAAAGTAGATTTGCCGACATTAGGTCTGCCGACTACTGCAACAACAGGCTTTGCCATAAAATCTGCCTCCGAATAATAATACGATAACATAACAACATTAATATACTGTAAGCATAATAAATCAGATATGTTAATTTTGTTGTAATAAGAAGAAAGACGGACAAATTCTGTCCGTCCACAAATTGTAATAAATTATGCTTCTTCCTTAGCGATAACTTCTTTGCCATCATAGTAGCCGCAGTTCTTACAAACCTTGTGAGAAACTGTGTAGCCACCGCAGTTTGAGCATTTTACGAGTGTTGGAGCATCCATCTTCCAAACACTTGAACGTCTCTTATTCTTTCTTGCCTTTGATGTTTTTCTTGCTGGTACTGCCATTTTAAGTGCCTCCTTTTATAT